>NZ_JARLJK010000139.1:0-138239 GCF_031291215.1 Silvimonas sp. | reverse complement strand
GGACCGTGAAACGACTTAGCGCCGATGATAGTGCGGATTACCCGTGTGAAAGTAGGTCATTGCCAGACACCCTTTTGAACGCCCGGACAGGAACCTGTACCGGGCGTTTTGCTTGGCGGCGCAAAGGCGCGCAAGGCAAAAGGCAGTGCGCAAGGACAAAGCCCCGCAGCGATGAACTGCGGGGCTTTTTATGGACTGTCTTCATCCCCATTTCCGGCAGATTCAATCAGCAACCGGTCGTCAGTCAACGCCACAGAGCGTCGCGCTTGGCATATATCTAAAAATAGATGCAAACATGCGGTCAGTGCGCTTCAACGCATCATTCTGGAGTGCTACGTCAGGCCGAAAACAGAAGCGGGAAGGTGATGCGGATGACCACAGCACAAGATACCCAAGCCGAACTTTTCAACTCAGCAGTCAATCTGTTGACCAGTGGCAATCCTGTTGAGGCTGAATCAGCCATTGCCAGCTTTCGCAATCTCTCCGACCAAGGCCACGCCCGGGCCAGTTTCAATGTGGCGGTGGCCTATCTAAAAGGGTACGGAGTCGAGCGAGACCCGGCGCAGGCGGCTCATTTTATGCTGCAGGCAGCACGTCAGGGTTACACGCGTTCTTATGAACCGCTGGCCTACATGATTGCCAGTGGGGAGTTGCCCGAAAGCCATGTATTGATCCCGGAAGGAAGGCGCTTTCTCGCGCAGGTGTGGCATTTTCGGGCTCGTTGCCGTCGTCCGCATTCTCCCCGTCTTATGAAGCATTCTTTGCCCAGTTCCCCGATCTATCTCGCCCTCGGCCCTGTTGGCTATCGCTGATTTGCAAATTAGCCGGCGACTCCTTCGCCGCCATATTCTCGTTTGTCATGACTGATGAGTTAGACTGGTTACGCTTTGGTTGATATACGCTATCAGCCAGCTGATACGGCCAGTCTTTGGCCCATGTTTCTCAGTCGTATCGTCGACGCAAGCATACTGGATGCGCCAACATGAATAATCGATCCCTGCCTTATCTCCCCAAATTTATCGCACCAACGCGCTACACCGATGCGGTTACCGCATTGGCCCAAGCCAGGTTGATTTACGAGAACAGTGTTAACCATCTGCGTGATGCGATGCAGCGCTTTGTGGGCGGTGAAACCTTGCCTGGGCATGTGCGTGCCTGCTACCCGTTTGTGCGAATCCAGACTGACACGGTCAGTCGCTCCAATACGGCGGATAGTGCGCATTTGAGTTTTGGTTTTGTCGCTGGGCCTGGTCACTTCGAGACAACACTGACCCGCCCCGATTTGTATGATGAATACTATCTGGAGCAATTTAATTTGCTCCTGCGTAACCACGATTGCGAGCTGGAGATCGGGACCAGTTCCCAACCGATTCCGGTGCATTTCTCATTTGCTGAACACGATTACATCGAGGGCACACTCAGCCCGGAACGCCGCCAGCTGATGCGTGATGTATTCGATTTGCCTGATTTGTCGGCCATGGATGACGGCATCGCCAACGGCACCTACGAGCCCAAACCTGGCGAACCACAACCGCTGTCGTTGTTTACCGCGCCACGCATTGATTATTCATTGCATCGCTTGCGCCATTACACCGGAACGGTGCCGGAGCATTTTCAGAATTTCGTGCTGTTCACTAATTATCAGTTCTATATCGACGAATTTGTGCGATTAGGGCTGGAGAGCATGAGCGACCCGAACAGCGAATACATCGCTTTTGTCGAGCCGGGCAACGTCATTACCCGCCGCGTCGGGCTGGATCCGCAAGACATCGACGCCTTGGGCAAGGCACCCCCGCGCTTGCCGCAAATGCCGGCTTATCATCTGATTCGGGCAGATCGCAGCGGCATCAGCATGGTCAACATCGGCGTAGGCCCGGCTAATGCCAAAACCATTACCGACCATATCGCCGTGTTGCGCCCGCATGCCTGGATCATGTTGGGCCACTGCGCGGGCTTGCGAAATTCGCAGCAGTTGGGTGATTACGTGCTGGCTCATGGCTACGTGCGTGAGGATCACGTCCTGGATGAAGACCTGCCATTATGGGTGCCTATCCCGGCACTGGCAGAGATCCAACTCGCGCTCGAAGCTGCGGTGTCGGACGTTACACGCCTGAAAGGCCCGGAGCTGAAGCACATCATGCGTACCGGCACGGTGGCGAGTACCGACAACCGCAATTGGGAGTTATTGCCGGACAATCGCCCGCAACGTCGTTTTAGCCAAAGCCGCGCCGTCGCGCTGGATATGGAAAGCGCCACCATCGCCGCCAATGGTTTCCGTTTTCGGGTGCCTTATGGCACTTTGCTGTGCGTGAGTGACAAGCCGCTGCATGGCGAGATCAAATTGCCGGGCATGGCGAATCATTTCTATCGGGAACGGGTCGATCAGCATCTGCGCATTGGCATGCGTGCAATGGAGTTGTTGCGCGAGCAGGGTGTTGATCAATTGCACAGTCGCAAATTGCGCAGTTTTGCCGAAGTAGCCTTTCAGTAACGGTTTGAATATATCGGAAGCGGGCGGTCTGGCTGCACAAAGCCTGGCTGCCCGCTGGTCGATTCAAGCGAACGTTAGTGGGCAAAAACCATCAAGCTTTAACATCAGTTGCCGACATCCTGTAATGGGCTACTAGCAGGTAAAAGACATCTCGGGCTCGTAGATTGGCTTGCGGAAGGCCAATTGGCACCGGGCATTGTCAAACCATTCAATGAATTCCAGATGCGGCTGCGTTTTTCAGCAGCCCGGATCGTGGAACGCAACCGTATAAGGAGATCGGTACTATGGCGATCAGCGCAACCAGCCTGAGCAATCAGGCGCTCCTGGAAATCAACAGCAAGAGTACAACCACGGTAACGACGCTTAATCAGCAAACTGACGATTCGTCGGTCAGTGCCGCGCAGGAAACCGTGTCCATTTCATCGAGCGAAACCTCGGTGCTGACGTATGGCGACCCGCGCAAAGCCCAGTCCGCTACGACGAACGATAGCGGTACCGACACCACCAGCGCGGACGGCGCTACGGATTCCACCAGCAGCAGTTCTGGCTCGGCCAGCGGCACGGTGGATCTGGCGTCGATGATTGATGCATCTAACCAGAAGGTGCAGCAGTTCATCGATATGCTGGGCAATATGCTCAAGCAGCAAGGGCTGACTTGGTCCAAGGTGGTAAGCGGCGAACAAACGCTGACTGCCGACCCCAAAACCGTAGCGGCAGCCAAGCAGGCGATTTCGCCCGATGGCGAATTTGGGATCAAGAATACGGCCGAGCGGATACTCAATTTTGCCAAGGCGGCGGCAGGCAACGACCCGAGCAAGCTAAGCCAGTTACGCGACGCAATTCAGAGCGGCTTTGACAGTGCGGCGCAATTCTTTGGCGGCAAGCTGCCCGCTATTAGTAACCAAACTCATGATGTAATCATGAATGAACTGGATAAGTGGACAAAAGACGGGATTCCTTCTGGCGACGTGAGCTTGTCGCAAGATGATATTGATGCGGTGACCAACCCGCCGAATGATGGCAGCGGTGCGTCTACCAGTGGGTCGGCCAGCGCCGACTCAACTACAACCACGTCAACCCCGACCATTTCCACTAAAGCTTGACCGAGTGCTGCGCTTGACTGGGTTGACGAAAAACGGGCCGTGAAGAAGGGCCGTTTTTTAATGCTGGTTTATAGCTGCGAATACCCCGCATCAAATGCCTGCTGCTGCATCTGCAGAATCACTGCATACGCAGCCAGTGGTAGAACCTCAAAGCCGGTAATCCCGAAAGCAGCCCAAGCGGCAGCCATGTGTGGATCGGCAATCGCTGCCGCCAAGCCTTGCCGCAGCAATTGCAGTTGATGCGCAGGAGTGCTGGCCGAAGTTATCAGCGGCAAGCCGGGCGCGGCTGCTGTCTGCCCCAATATCCGGATGCCATGCAGTGCTGCGGGATCAGCTTCGCGGCGCAACGCCAGACTGACACAATCAATCGCGGCAATATCGGCCTGCCCGGCGCGAACCAGTTCAATTGATGCCGCATGGGAACCCGAAGCAATAGCCTGCGCAAAAAAGCGCCCATCCTCAGCCAGTGGGGCAATCAGCGCTCGCAAACTGTTGTAGCCCGATTGCGACTCCAGCGCGTTGTATGCCGCTATGCGACCTCGGAAGTCGGCCAGCGTATGACCAGTGTCATCAGCACGGACGATCAGCAGACTGCGGTAATACGCACCTTCGCAGCCGGGAGCGTCGTAACAGAAGACGCCAACCAGTTGCACTTTGCCAGCCAGCGAAGTCATCAGCGGATAACCGCAGGTCTGGCTAAGTAATAAATCCGGGTCGCGCCAATGGCTGTGCAGATTGATTGGGTGAGTCAGGGCATCTGGCACGCCAGCAACACCGTGCGCACGTAAATGGCCAGCCAGACCGTGCCACAAACGGGGGAGAGCATCGTTGGCAGGCGTGCTGTACATGGGCAACGCCGCGATCATGCTTTATCCGGCGGTAACTGACCGGTTTGCCCGCCGCGGCGCGCGCGCGAACCACCCAATACCGGTGACGTTTTGGCCGGTGTCAGCTTTTCCTCACCCGCGTGCCGCCAATGTTCCAGCCGTTGCAGCAAGCGGTCGAACGCAAGGTCAGTCACAACGGCCAGCAAGCCGACCAGCAAGGCGCCCTGCAGGATATACGCTGTGTTGAAGCCACTCAGACCGACAATAATTGGCGACCCCAGGGTTTTTGCGCCCACGGTCGAAGCAATCGCTGCCGTGCCGATATTGATAATCACGGAAGTGCGTACGCCAGCCAGTAACACCGGCAGAGCGAGCGGCAACTCGACCTGGGTCAATATCCGCCAGCGGCTCATGCCCAGACCGCGCGCCGCTTCGCTGACCGGTTCTGGCACGGATTCGATCCCGGCGATAGTGCTCTGAACAATCGGCAGCAAGCCGTACAAGGCCAGTGCGATCAACGCCGGCTGCGTGCCGAAACCAATAATGGGAACCGCCACGGCCAGGACGGCGACGGGCGGAAAAGTCTGGCCAATGGCGACCACCGTTTCTACCAGCGGGCGAAAGTCCCGGCCAATGCGGTGGGTGACGAACACCCCCGCGCCTACGCCCACCACAATCGAGATGGCACTGGAGATCGCCACAATACTGATATGCGCCGCCACCAGCGCGGGAAAAGTATCCTGCAGATACAGTGGGCGTTGCAGTTCCGGGAACAACGCTTTGAACACTGGCGTGAGCAGCGGCATGCCAAACATCAGCGACACCAACACCAGGAGCGCCCATGACAACGGGTCCGCAAACCAGCGATAAGGATTAGGCGGACCGGGCGGATGGCTCATGCCTGTTCATCCAGCAAATCGGCAAAGTGCAATGCCCCAACTGGCTGGCCCTGTGCATCCACTACCGGCAAACTGCTGGCCCGCCGCGCGACAAATGCGGACAGTGCTTCGCGCAAAGTAGCGCTGATCGGTAACGGCTCGCCTGTTGCGGACTGGCCTTTGCGTACGCGTGCACCGACGGTATCCAGCCCCAACAGTTTGATGCCGACTTCGCTGCGCCCGACGAATTCGGTGACGAAATCGCTGGCCGGATGTGCCAGAATCTCAAACGGCGTGCCAACCTGGGCAATGCGACCTTTATCCAGCAGCACAATGCGGTCAGCCAGCAAAAGCGCTTCATCGATATCGTGAGTGACCAGCACAATGGTCTTGCCAGAAGCTTTGTGAATGCGGGCAATCTCTGCCTGCAATGCGCTGCGGGTGACCGGATCAAGCGCGCCAAAGGGTTCGTCCATCAGCAAGACTTCAGGGTCTGCGGCCAAGGCACGGGCTACGCCCACACGCTGTTGTTGCCCGCCGGAGAGTTGATGCGGATAACGCTGGCGATAGCGTGCCGGTTCCAGATTCAGCAAGGTAAGCAGTTCGGTGACACGCTCGGCCACTCGCGCTTTGGGCCACTTGAGCAGGGCCGGGACGGTGGCAATGTTTTGTTCCACGGTCCAGTGCGGAAACAAGCCAATCGACTGAATGGCGTAACCCATACGGCGGCGGATGTCTTCTTCTTTGAAACTGCGGATTTCCTTGCCCGCGAACAGAATGCGCCCGCTGTCATGTTCCACCAGGCGGTTAATCATTTTCAACGTGGTGGATTTGCCCGAACCGGATGGCCCGATCAGCACCGTGAAGTCACCCGCGTTCAGCCGCAAATTCAGGTCATCAACGGCTTTCCAGTTATCAAAGGTCTTGCTGACTTGTTGAAACTCGATCATTGAAACCGCGCTCCGAGCATGGATACAAGTAGTTTGAAGAAGGCATCGGCGGCAATGGCCAGCGCGATGACCGGCACCACGCCCAGCAAGACCAGATCCAGCGCGCTGCTGAGCAAGCCTTGGAACATGATGGCGCCAAAGCCGCCCGCGCCAATCAAGGCCGCCACGGTAGTCAGCCCGATCGCCTGCACTGTAGTGATACGCAAGCCCGACAGCAGTACTGGCAGTGCCAATGGCACTTCTACTTGCCAGAACACCTGCCGCCGCGACAAGCCCATGCCTTTGGCGGCTTCGATGACTGCCGCAGGCACTTGGGCCAAACCCGCCGAGGTACTGCGCACCATCGGTAACAGCGAATACAGCGTCAGCGCGATCACCGCCGGTGTCATGCCGATGCCACTGATGCCCACGCTCGCCAATACCGGCACATGCGCAGCCAGGGCGGCCAATGGCGCAATCAACAATCCGAACAAGGCAATCGACGGGATGGTCTGGATGACATTAAGAACGGCAAAAAGCGGCGCACGCAGCCGGTCGCGCCGAAATGCCGCTACGCCAAGTGGAATGCTGATAAGCAGCGTGGGCACCAGAGTGGCGGCGACAATCTCCAGATGTCGCAGCAACGCATCGTTAAACACGTCTTGCCGATTGGTGTATTCCTTCAGCACAGACAGATCATCCAGCTTGCCGCTCAGGAGCAGCACCAACAGCGGTGCAAGCACCAGCAGGCCCGCCACTATAGCCCACGCTGGCCGGAGTTTGAGATGTCCCAGCGCGTCTGCAGCGGCTAACCATGCCAGCATGACCAATAGCCAGAAGCTGCCACCGAAGGAAGTGCGGCTATAGGCGGAATCGGTCGTCGCCAGCCGCGTGGCTTCAGCACCGGCAATGCCGAGCAGCCCAGCGATAAGCAGCGTCGCGGCGAACGCTACCAGCCAATCTAGTAGCCGACCGGATTTGGCGAACACGGCGGTTGCCAGTGCCAACGCGGGCAGCCAAAGCATAGCGCGCCAGCTGTTAATCACCGCCCCCAGCGAAATACCCGTACCGGTGACCAGACGGTTGGGGGCATGAGTCAAAAACGGTAAACCCCATGCCGCCAGCGCACCTGCAATCCACAACACCAACAAAACCCGGTTTTTGATATACATCGATTATCCGTTTGCCACGCAACCCTGCCTCCCGAGGCAAGGGTCACTGCGGTTACTTCACAAAGCCTTTGCTTTTCAGATAATCCGCAGCCACCTTTTTGGCGTCCTGCCCCTCAATGGCGATTTTGGCGTTGAGGGTTTGCAGGGTGCGACTATCCAGCGTTTTGAATACGGGGGCGAGCGCATCCTTGATCTTGGGATATTTGGCCAACGTTTCGGCTCGGATAACTGGTGCCGGAGCGTAAATGGGCTGAATGCCTTTCGGGTCATCCAGCGTGACCAGACCCAGCGCCGCCACCGGGCCGTCGGTACCGTACGCCATCGCGGCGTTCACGCCAGAAGTCTGCTCGGCAGCGGCCTTGATCGTCACCGTGGTGTCGCCACCCGCCAGCGTCAGTAATTGATCTTGTTTCAGCGTAAAGCCATAGGCAGATTCAAATGCGGGCAGGGCGTCCGGGCGCTCGATAAATTCGGCCGATGCCGCCAGTTTGAACTGACCGCCAGCCGAGATCCATTTGCCCAGATCAGCCAGAGATTTGAGCTTGTTCTTGCTGGCCACATCCTGGCGAATGGCAATAGCCCAAGTGTTATTAGCTGGGGCAGGCTCCAGCCAGACGATTTTGTTTTTATCAAAATCCAGCGCTTTCACTTTTTCGTACCCGCTTTTGGCGTTACGCCAGGCCGGGTTTTTCTCATCAGAAAAAAAGAACGCGCCGTTGCCGGTGTACTCGGGATAAATATCAATCTCACCTGCGGTCAGCGCCCCACGCACCACCTTGGTATTGCCCAGCTGGATCTTGTTCTCGGTTTTGATCCCTTGCGCTTGTAACACCTGCAAAATCAGATTGCCCAGCAACGAGCCTTCGGTATCAATCTTGGAGCCAACGCGCACAGCGCCATCGGCTTGCGCTCCGGCAGACGCAACCAGCAGGGCAAAGGCGGTGCCAAGCAGTGCCCGGCGAGAAAAACGCAAGTTCATGGGGGTACCTCAATGAGCTGTAAGGGGATGGTGAGATGACGTTTAGATGATGCGTTACCAGCAGGTTAGCCATTTAGTATGCAATCTGCCTGCAAAAAAACATGTGTCGTGAATCTAGATGCTGACTCTGAGCGCGGGATAGGTCGGCGCGTCCACCGCTTTGAAAGCAAAGTGCCACAGCAAATAGCCATAGCCCGGCAGCAAAAAGCCGCCATTGCGCGCCAGAAAACCGGCCCGGTCAGCCCGATACGCCGCAGGAATCCGATACCACGCCAGCTGTGGCGCTTCGTGATGCACCAGATGGAAATTGTTATTCAGATACAACAGTCGCCAGAACCAGCCCGCCTCGTTAATCACCACCCGATGGGCCGGTATCGCTGCCGGACGATGTTCATAAAACGAACGCAACATGGCCAATCCCAGTGCCGGGTAAGCCACCGCCAGCAGATAACGTATCGGTGAAAAACCAAACCAGTAATCCAGCGCCCATAACATCACTACCAGCATCCCGATGTGTGCCAGCCAGATGCGCAAATGCGTGTAGTCACGTTGCTTTATTTGGCGATATACCTCACGCCAGGTGCCGATAACGGCAAAAGCTGGCCCCAGCAATACGCGTCCGGGTGCGGTGCGCAGCGCGGTTTGCGGTGGCTGCAGCCAACGTGGCAGATGATCAAACTCCGCCGGTGCCAGGTAATTGCTTTCCGGGTCAATGCCTGGATAGGTGAGATGTGTTTCCTGGTGATGCGCCAGATGACTTTGCCGATAAATATCATACGGATACCACACCGCCAGCGGCGCCAAACCCAGCCAGCGATTGAACCGCGGCGAGCGAGTGGGGTGTCCGTGCAGCAATTCATGTTGCAGGCTCATAAACCAGGCCACCACTAGCGTGAGTGCGACATTGACCAGCAGCGGATTGAGCCTGTGCTGCTGCATGATCAGACCAAACCAGCTGCCGTAGATGGCGGCGATCAATAGCCATGTGGGCCACTCGATGGCACGTTTGCTGAGGCTTGGGAACGAGCCGGATCGGGCCGTAGAGGGCATGAGTGGTGAGCGCTTGCGGAAATGGCTAGAACGCTACTCTATAAGAGTTTTATATTTCAATTAATAATATAAATTAATTTCTATATTCCATATGGTTTATTTGTGGGCTGGGCCGCTCAGGGAGCGAGGTCGTCGTGAAATGATGGGGGAAGATTCGGGTGCGGACTGCGCAAGGGCGAGTCCGTAGAGATATATCGATAAGGTCAGAAATTTGCTGAACGCGTGATGATCCGGCGGATAGCCGCATTGTCGGCGAGATCAGCCAGGGTTGCGTAGAATTCGACCGCTTTCGCGTTCTCGCGCGTGGCTTTGAATCCCAGTCTTCGATGAAACGCCAGAGACGGCAAATTGGTTTTGTAGACGTGGCTGCGTAGCGCCACAGCCTCGGACGTCTGCACCAAGTCCAGCACGCTGTATATCAACTGTTGCATTACTGCCGCGTTACGATGAGCGGGGTGAATGTTAAAGCCCGTCACGAACCAACAGTCTGACGTTTCCGGGCGCAACATGGCATATGCGATCAAGTGCTCGTCGCGTTCGACCGTACAAACCCGCGTGGTCGCTAGCGCCGTCTTCAGTACGCCGCGGTGCTGAACAGGGTCGAAGACATCTCCCGCACGTTCAGTATGGTCACGGAGCGTGAGCTGATCGAGTGCGAGGAAATCGTCAACGGTGGGTTCATAAGCATGCATGGTCATGATTGCGCAGTATAGCTTGCGCGGCTTGATGGCCAGAACAGGCATGGATTGCGTAGGTGAGCGCGTTGGACGGAACTGACCAGCTCGCTCGTATATGCGGCAGGAGGGTTAGAACTAATGCGATTAATTTTTGTTTATCTTCCTTTTTTTCCTGCGTGTCGATGCGCTAACCAGGACTCCCAACAAATCCTGGCCTGCTGGGGCGCCGATAAAGACGTCGAAATGATCAGTGCGTAGCTGCCGCCTTTGCCGCGCCGTGGGCGGGCTCAGTGATGCGGGCAAACCCAAGGCCCTCGTATTTCGCCACTGCGTTTTGCCAGTCGGGATGTTCTATCAATGCCCGCGCAAGCTCTGCGGCGTTGAACATGGCGCTGCAGGTGGCGGTCACTTCCTGCCAGTCGCCAGAAAGACGATGCTTTAATGCCACTTTATTGATAATAATGAGAGGCCACAGGCCTTGCCTATGCTAAGTTCCTGATTCATTCCGGACCCTGCGCTGAGCCGCAGGAATGAGGGTTGGTCTTGCTTCCTGGAAATACGTTGCCAGTCCATTTGACTGGCGGTATTTGCCCATCAGAACGACTGACCCTTGCCCGTTTCGAATTGCCGGAGCCAGGTTTGTTTACAGATACATCGTCTTCTACCACCGTTTATTTGCTGACCGAGCGCGACTCAATTCTGGCGCCGGTATGCAAGCAACTGGCGGTGTTCGGTTTTGAGGTCATTCCATTTGATCATGCCACGGCCTTGCTGGCCGCCATGCATGGCAAAGCCCCATTTGCAGTCATCGTGGATGGTGAAACGCCAGGGCTTGATCTGGATTTTCATGTGCCGTTGATCAAACGACTGGCGAAAGGGCCGCTGTTTTTGTCTTCGGTGGGCGAGCCGGTGTCGCGGCAGATTGCCTTGTTGCGCTTTGGGGTGACTGACTTTGTGGCGCGGCCATTGCCGCTGCAAAAGCTGGTGGCACGGCTGGACGAATTGCTGGATCAGCGTCGTCCGGAGCCTTTTCGCGTGCTGGTGGTGGATGACTCCGAAAGCATGCTGCGCTGGCTGGATAAAGTGCTGCGCGGGGCGGGGATGGAAGTATTCAAAACCCGTAGTCCGCTGGACGTGTTGCTGTTGATGGAGCGCCACCGGCCAGAAATCATCATTCTGGATGTGTATATGCCCGAATGCTCTGGCGACGAGATGGCGCACATCATTCGCCAGCAGCCGCGTTATGACGGCATTCCCATTATCTTTTTCTCTACCGAAGTCAGTCGCAACAAGCAGCTGGTAGCGCGCAGCATGGGCGGCGACGATTTCCTGGTCAAAGACACTCCGCCTGACGAACTGGTGAGCGCGGTGTCGATTACCTGCGAACGTTATCGGCGTTTGCGGCAATGGATGACGCGCGACAGCCTGACGCTGTTGCTGAACCATTCCACTTTGGTCGAGCAACTGGAACAAGCGGTGCAGGTGTGTCAGCGCAATCGTGAGCACCTGACCTTTGCCATGATCGATATCGATCACTTCAAATCGGTGAATGACCAGTACGGCCATTTGACCGGCGATCATGTCATTCAGAGTCTGGCCCGCATGTTGCGCCACACCGCGCCCACGCAGGCATTGATCGGGCGTTACGGCGGTGAGGAGTTTGGTATTGCTTTGCCGGGCATCGCACCGGTGCTGGCCTCGCGCTATATCGACGCGGTGCGCCAGCAGTTCAAGGCTTTTCCACAAAGTGGCAACGAGACCGTGTTCAGCAGCACCTTCAGCGCGGGCGTATCGACTCTGGCTACCGGTATGACCACGCAGCAACTGATGGAAAATGCCGATCTGGCGCTGTATCAGGCCAAGCGCCATGGCCGTAATCAGGTGGTGCTGTTCAATGAGGCGGAACACCACGCGCCGCCAGTGACGCCAGGCCGCCGCATCGACGACCCGCCTGGCAGGTAGGGGCGAGGTGGGCAGGGCGGCTTGCTATCCCGTCTTGTTGGGTGAGGCGTTCCCGAAAACGGAATGAAACGGAATAAAACCAACCAGCCCACCTGTCCGGAAAGTCAACGCGTCAGCACGCCCGTGGCCGAGATCATGGTGAGTTCCACAAAATTGGAACCCAGGCGTTTCTTGTCGCTGAAATCCACCACAAAACCACCCAGATCATAATGATGCATATTGCTCAGTGCCTCATAAACGCTGGCCCGGGTCGGATTCTTGCCCGCGCGTTTCAGCGCTTCGGTCAGCAGGCGGGCAGAGATATATCCCTCCAGCAAAGCGTAACTCGGGTAGTCGCCCGACTTCAGAAACGGCTCGGCGTCGGTCTGAAACTCGCGCACCAACTTGAGTTGGGCGTTAGTCGGGGCCGGGAAAACCTGCGATAAACCGATGCCATGCGCTACGCCCAAACCGGCCTGGCGAGTGACGTTGTCAAACTGGATTGCCGACAAACCGTAAAGCTGGGATGTGCCACCCAAGGCTTTGAACTGCTTGGCAAAGGTGCTGGCCGGTTTGGAGATGGCGACCATGATGATCGCTTCCGGATTGGCTTTGGCCAGCGCCTGGGCCGCCGCATTGGTGTCGCCGGTGGTTTTGTCATACCAGCCTTCGCCCGCCAGCGTCAGCTTGCGTTTGGCCAACTCGTTCTTCACCGCAGCATAGCCAGCCTCACCAAAGGCATCTTTTTGTGCCAGAACGGCAATCCGGCTAACGCCCAGATGCTCGTTCAACAGCGCGACGATCTTTTCCACTTCCTGCGTGTATCCGGCGCGAGTCTGAAAAAAATATGCGCTGCCGGGCGTGCGCACGCTATCTGCGCCGGTGTATGCGCCTACTAGCGGTATGCCTGCGGTATCGAGCATTTTTGATTTGATCAACTCTTGCAATGATGTGGTGCCGTAATAGCCAATCAGTGCAACGGCATTTTCCTTGTCGATCAGATCGCGGGTATTGGCCAGCGTGCGGGTGGCGTCGTAACCGTCATCGCGGGTAATCAGATTGATGGGCTCGCCGTTAATGCCACCTTGCGCATTGATGCGGCTGAAATAAATCGATGCGCCCAAGGCCAGCGCTTTGCCGGTATCGCCAGCCAGCCCGGAGGTGGGGACTGATTCACCAATATTGATATCCGCATGCACGGCCACGGATATCGTTGCTGCAAGCGCCAACAGGATCTTTTTAATCATGTTTCCCCCTCTCATTTGCTGTGAACAATGGCGGCACGGTGGATGCGCGCGGCAGTCCGGATGGCCTGGCCAACGGTTATCCCTCTTGGAGCGCCTCTGACGGGCGCCTGTTCGGGCAGAGTCTCAGGAACAAGTGACTGGCAAGACTGGCACGCTGCATACCGGCGTCAGGAGCAAGACGCAGGCAAAGCGCGCATTACAACGTGATATCGGACGTTGCTTAACGGGGTAGTGGCCGGATCGCGGGCAGAGCCGCTTTCCACGAGCGCTTGTACAAAGTAATGGCGACGACCGGAATCAGGCACAACACGGTGACTTTGGAGTACCACAGACCCCACCAGACCAGCTGGCCATGTTCCTGATAAGCACTGGTGGCGTAGAAATCCAGGATGGGCCATGAAGTGCCGCCAATGATGGTGCATGCCACCAACGATAACGATGGCAAGGCCATGCCGGAGAACCAGCCGATGGCCCACACCACAAACGCGGCACAACACATGCCCAGCACGGTAAGGATCACCGGCATGTCGATCTGCATGACAATCAACAGCCAGAATGCAAATGACAGAAAGATCATGCTGCCAAGGCTGGCGAGCATGATGAAAGACAGGTCTTTTTCACCGCGCGTTTCCATGATTCCTCTCATTACAACGGTCAGACTCATTGATCAATTCGCTCAGACTTGTGCTCTGGCTGACCCCGGCAAACAGGGCACGGCAGGGCGCAGGTCTGGCGTGATCCCAGGCTGATCCAGTAGTTATTTATTTTGTTTTTGTGTTGGTGATCGAGATTACGGGTGTTGCGCCAGGCAATGACCTTGATCAAGGCAGAAATAGCTGCCCGACCACGGCATTTCAGTTCTGTTTCTGCCTTATTTGCGGCAGTGGTTCTATTGCTGCAAGAAAACGGGCCGCCACGTGGGCGGCCCGGATCAACTCGGGGTTCAAGCCCCTTTTGGTTTCGTCTCCATCCTTCTTGTTTTTGGTGCTCATCCCGCGCATCAAGTGGTCTTATCGTCCAGTCTGTTTTTTGGCGCCCGTTACCCACCGGCATGATTACGTCCGGTGGCTGATTCTGTCTTTTCTGGTACGGCTTCCACGGGTTTCATTACGCGGCATTGGGCCTGTTAGCGTCAAGCACAGTGCCGACATACGGCTGGTGCGTGCATTGCGGCTCTGCCAGATCGTGGCGCGCTACCGGCCTTTTTCTGGTGCATGAAGACCGTGCTAAAACTCTAAAATTTCTCTTTGTATTCAATATATAAATGTTTTATAAGGATAAATTAATGGGGTCATGCACCAGAATGAATAGAAAACGCCGACATGGCTCGGTCTTGAGTGTCGCAAAAATAAACCGTTTGTCCCGGATGAGCGGTTGGCTGGATTGTTGCATCCATGTGACGCCAACGGAAGCGGCGATTTTGTGTGGTCAAAATAACGCTTTCTATATTTGTAATTAATATTGAAGACTAATTATGAAAAATAGGTCAGAAAAAAGTGGGTTTCATCGAGCGCAGTCCGATTAAGTGGTATTGGGGTTTACCCGATTTACGGTGTTTAATATGAAAACGCCGTTGCCTTTCTAGTGTGCATAAGAGCTTGGCCGCACGTGGACGTGGCCTGCGTCAAAACACGTGGCGTCCCGATAATTGGCCGCTGCCTGGCAGCGGCATGCGGCGAGGTCGTTATCGAATGCTTTGGCATACGATGTGCAGGGCCAAATGCCGCTGACTCGGCTGTCGCGCTTTTCATGCATCACGCGCCTTGACCTCAACTTGACTTGAGCTTTTAGACTGTTCTTCAGGCGGGCAACTTCTGCGCGCACTTGAAGGAGCAGTCCCAAATGACCAGCGTATCGACCCCTTCAGTTTCTACTGCGGTTTATCGCGTCGACCGATTTGTAGTGCCCGCCCATGCGCTGCCCGCATTTATGGCGCGCGTGCACATCATCGACCAGCGCGTTCGCAGCTTCGCGGGCTGTAAACAAAACCTGGTGCTTAGCCAAACCAGTTCGACCAGCGATTTCAATGTGGTCACCATCGTGGAATGGGAAAGCATGCAAGCGCTCGCTGTCGCCCGCGAGGCGATCCAGCGGCAATATGCAGAAGAGGGTTTTGACCCGGCGGCCTTCATGCTCGAACTCGGCGTGCGGCCCGATATGGGAATGTATAACCAGGCGTGACGTTGTTTGAGCGGGCGGGTCTGACCAGCCAGCGATTGCGATGCTTGTGCTGGCCTGGTAGAAGGTCATGGCGTAGGCCCGAGTGAGCGTGCGCTACCATTCTTTTGTGACAGGCAAGAAGTCAGGATGAGACGCGACGTTGTCTTAAGCGAAAATAGCGTATCGCGTAAACCTCAAGTAGTATCTCTTGCATATGAAAGCAAAAGCGCACGCCCTGTTGGCGAACTTCATTGATCTCTTGCTCGACGCCATTTGTGTGGTCGACAAGGAAGGGCGTTTTGTTTTTGTCAGCGCGGCTTGCGAGCGTATTTTTGGCTATACGCCGGAAGAGATGCTTGGTCGGCGGATGATTGAACTGGTGGCGCCGGAAGACCAGGCCAGAACCTTGCAGGCGGCTGCTGAAATCATGGCCGGGCAGGCCAAGTTCAATTTCGAGAATCGCTACGTGCGTAAGGACGGGCGGCTGGTCCATATCATGTGGTCGGCGCGCTGGTCAGAGGCAGACCAACTCAGAGTCGCCGTGGCGCGGGATATCACGTCGCGCAAACATGCCGAATCGATGCAAGCAGCGTTATACGCCATTTCTGAAGCCGCACACGGGGCGGAGGACATGCTGGCGCTGTTCCAGCAAATTCATCAGATTATCGGGCAGTTGCTGCCCGCGCTGAATTTCTCGGTGGTGACTTATGACGAGAAGAATGATCGGCTGAGTTCTCCCTACCATATTAATCAGTTTCATCCCGCTGGGGCGGCGCAGGCGATGCCCGCCAGTGCGCTGTGCGCCGAGGTAATCCGCAGTGGTCAGCCGTTGTTGCTGAACCCGCAGAATCCAGGCGTTTTTCCGGCTGACTTGCATGGTCCAGATGGCACCGAGCCACTGTGCTGGCTCGGCGTGCCGCTCAATTCGCATAAAGGCACTATCGGAGCGCTGGTCTTGATGAGCTACGCCGGTGGTGCGCTTTATGCCGAACGAGACAAGGAATTACTCCAGTTTGTCTCCACTCAAGTCGCCACTGCCATTGAACACAAGCAATTGCATGCGCGTTTGCGGCGCCTGGCGCAATACGATGAACTGACCGATCTGCCCAATCGTGGCTTGCTCTATGACCGGCTGGACATGGCGCTGGCCCGCGCCCGGCGCGAACAAGGGCGTATGTCTTTGCTGTACGTGGATCTGGATAAATTCAAACAGGTGAATGACTCGCATGGCCACGCCACTGGCGACTTGCTGCTGCAGGAAGTCGCACACCGGCTGAAACAATGCGTGCGCGAAACCGATACTGTGGCGCGCATGGGAGGCGACGAGTTTGTGGTGTTGCTGGAGAACGTCCAGTTGCCGCAGTTCGCCGCGCAAGTTGCCGACAAAATCCGCAAAGCGCTCGCCCAGCCAGTGCATATCGACGGGCTGGAGCTTTATGCCAAGTCGAGCATCGGCATCGCTTGTTATCCAGAACACGGTCTGGATGCGCGGCTGTTGCTCAAGCATGCGGATGAGGCCATGTATCAGGCCAAAAAGAGCACCGACGAAATTCGCCAGAAAGAAGACTGCTGACTGATACCGCGTCGTGCGCGTCACGACCTGGCTGGCAACTGATCCCTTAGTAGTTCAAGCCATAGCGGGCGCGAATCTGCGCCAGTTTGCCGCTCTTTTCCAGCCGGGTGATGGCGGCATCCAGCGTTTTGATGTCGGCCTCGGTCGCGCTCATGCGGCTGAGCATCAAATGGACTTCATCACTGGCTGGCACGTAGGGCAGTATTTGCAGGTCGATTTTTTGCCGGTGTGCTTCCCACAACAAAGCCACCACATCCCCCATGATCAGCGTGCCATGCCCGGCGTTTAGCATGCGCAAACCCTGCTGATAATCTTCGTAAAATTCCAGCGCAGAAGTGGCCTTCAAGGCGTCAAAGTTGTCGGCGTAATCCTGGCCGTACCAGCCGCTATTGGGGCTGAGCAATAGCACTTTGCGGCTGCGCAAATCGGCAAAGGAATGGATGCTGCTGTAACCGTTGGCCAGCGCGTTTAGTGCTGCCAGGCCGGTTACTTCACGCCGGTAAGGCAAGGTGAACCAGCCGGTTTTGAGTCGCTCAGGCGTCTCGGAGGCGGCGAGTAACATGGCCAGCGTGCCATCCTGAAACATCTTCAAGCGGCGCTTGCGCGGGATCTCACTCTCAATGACCAGCTGACAGTCCGCCTCGCGGAAAATCGCCTGAGCCAGTTCGACATCCAGCCCGGCCGATTTGCCGTTGGCATCGGTGTAAACGTAAGGCGGCCAGTTTTCCAGTGCCATGTTGAAAGGTTTGCTGCAACTGGCGCTGGCATACGCGCTGACCAACAGCATGAACCCGACAGCCAAACTCCATCGGATCGATTGCAGGCGCATTGCAATCTCCCTATGCGGTTCGACTTGATTGGATAAGTATAGACAGTCTGCCCAAGGCAACAGACCTGGTGTGCGGCGCAATCATGACGCGCAAAGTGACCAAGAAAGAAACGGCATGGCTGGATTTTTCCGGGGGCTGACAGAGCGGCTGCAGTGTAGCGCGAATGTCCATATCGCGCGTGTAAGTTCGCATAATTGACTACCGGATTTGTAAATGCGCCGGTGAGCGCCAGGTTCGCACTGCGAACACGCAGCCGGTTTGGTTCGGGCGCGCCGACAGAGTCGCCCGCCCGCTGACTGGCGGGTTCTGGCTAGTTGCCGTGTTGAGCAGGCGAGGGTGCCAGCAAACCGGCCAGCGCACCAATCGAGGCCGAGCCAAGGGCAGTAAGAATGTCCGGAATCTGAATTGTTCCAGACGAGTTATAGGCCAGCAAAATGGCGCCGAGCACCACCAACACGGCCACCGCCCCAAGCGACGACACCACCACCCGATAGACATACTTGTCGTGTTCCAGCACCCGCGGCACTTGCTCCTTGGCTTGGGCGGCCAGCGCGTTAAGTGTCTGGGCCGGATTCACCTGCAATTGGGCCAGCACGCCTGGGGTATCCATGATGGTTTTGGCCATCTGGTCCGCTGATCTGAGTTGTTCCGCCATGCCTTCACCTCGCCGTGGTTTGTGTTAACCGGTTGCAGATCAAAAAATGCGCTTCTGGTTTGTGGCTGGGCGGGCAGGTTTCACGCTCCATTCGTCAGGCGGCGCTGACCGGAGTGCTGAAAGTTTTATATTAATGAAAAATTAAAATAAACCAACAAATAAAGAAAGTAAAGTTTCGATCTGGAATCGGAATTTGAGGTCTTCTGAACGAACAATGCAAATGAATGGCAATGAACTGGCCGTTTTTTGGCATGGCCTGGATTTTGTTTTTTCTTACGTCATTTTGAAAAAATTGATCGTAACGACCGACATATATTTTGAAAGCAAATTGCTTACATATTTTCGGGGCTCCTCTGGCACAGCGCAACGCATGCCCGATTTATGACTGGGCGGCAATTTGCCGGCATGTCAGAAGACCTGCCAGCTGTAATCGCAATCAGGTTTTGCACCCGCCTCGTGGCTGACGCTTCGCCAACGCCTGGCGCCTGCGAACACCGCCTTTATCAAGGAGTTCAGGCATGGACAATCAAGCAGGGCTTTCCCGACATGGAACGGTAGGTGAGCGTCAAACCGGCTTCGAGCGGCTTTTGCCGCAGCAACCCGGCCAACCGGGCTTGGCGGCGTTGCAGGCATTGGCCACGGCCATGACCGGGCAACCTGATGACCCCAGCGACGGGCCGGACCACGAAGAAAATCTTTATGTACCCGCCGGTTATACCTACTTTGGCCAGTTTATTGATCACGATCTGACCTTTGATACCACCTCGTCGTTGTCGCCTGCCAGCGGACCTAATTCGGCGGAAGACCAGCGCACGCCGAGGCTTGATCTGGACTGTGTTTACGGCAGCGGCCCGGACGACCAGCCATATATGTATGCGGGCGATGGCGCTTCTTTGCTGCTGGGGGTCGATCTGGACGGGCTGCATCGGGACTTGCTGCGGAGTGCGCCGCTGGGTCGCGCCGTTATTGGTGATCCCCGCAATGACGAGAATTCCATCGTCAACCAGATTCAATCTTCGTTTATCCGCTTTCATAACGCGGTGGTGGTGCGGTTGGCCCAGCAAGGGCTACAGGGCGCAAAACTGTTTCAGGCTGCGCGCAACGAAGTGCGCTGGACTTACCAGAACATCCTGACCAAAGACTATCTGCCGCGCATCATCAGCAAAACGGTGCTCGACCAGTTTGCGCATGACCGCAGCCAGGGCAATGCCTACAAATTGTTCAAGCTGCGCGATGACGGGCCGAGGTTGATCCCGCTGGAGTTCTCTGGCGCGGTGTATCGCTTTGGGCATTCCATGGTGCGCAATGGTTACCGGCTCAATGACGCCACGGTGAAACACATCTTTGCCGAAATCGACGGTAGCCCGGATGACAGCCTGGTTGGGTTCGAGCCTCTGCCCGCCAGTCATGTGATATCCGATTGGGGCCGCTTTCTGCCGCATCCGGACAACGAACAAACCGAGCCGGGCAACCGCGCGGCGGCCAACAACGACACGCGTGGCGTCAGCCGGCTGCAGTTTGCCTACAAAATGGATACCAATATTGCTGATCCGCTCGCCAACCTGCCGCCTGCGGTGGATGGCGGCGCCGGGCCATCGCTGATCTTTCGCAACCTGGCGCGGGCACGGCTGTTTCAGTTGCCAATGGGCGAGCAGGTCGCTGCGGCGCTGGGCGTACCCGCATTGAGTGAAGATCAACTGGTGGTGCGGGCGGAGACTACTGCGCCAGGCGCCGAAACCAAAACGTATCGCCTCACCCGCTTGACTGACATTTCGGCCGAGTTCAAAGGTGCCACACCGCTGTGGGCGTACATCCTGGCCGAAGCCCAGTTGCCGCTGGTCAAGCTGGTGCTGGAGAGCGGCAAGCAAGACAGCTTTGATGAAGACTTTATGCTGGACAACAGCATCGCCCAGGGCGCGCAACTGGGTGCCGTAGGCGGGCGCTTGTTGCTGGAGGTATTCAACGGTTTGCTGGATGACGATGCCGATTCTTATCGCGGCGCAGCGGCCAAGAACTGGAAACCGCTGATCCGGCATTTCCGGTTGTGGGATGTGGTTCATCTTAACTTCCGGCCCTGAGCCGGATGCGCCGCTGTGGTCGGCAATGAATAAACCGCACCGATAATCTAATAACGACAATCGCCGGAGCCAGCCATGTTCCAGATATCCGTAGTGAATGGATCGGTTACGCTGTCAGATCGGGAGTTACAGCGGGTAATCCGCGCCATTAACCGGCAAATCGCGGAAGACTTTGAACCGTTCTGGGCTTTTGGCGGGCGCCTGCGGCTGGATGGCTCCACGCGCGGCCCGGTGGATTCGCGCCAGCTTGGCCAGTTGCGCGGCGATGCCATTCTGTATGTGCTCGATTCCGCCACCAGCGCCGGTTATCTGGGTTTTCATGACCGCAACCAGTCGGGCGTGCCGTTTGGTTTTGTGTTTCTGGATTTGTGCAAACAGCTCGGCGATGAATGGAGCACCACGCTATCGCACGAAGCGCTGGAACTGATCGGTGATCCGCAATGCAATTTGCTGGTACAAGGCCCGCATCCCAGATATCCCGATCGCACGGTGTATCACTACTTTGAAATGTGCGATGCCGTGCAAACGGTGACGTACACGCTTGATGGCGTGGTGCTGTCGGATTTCGTCTTGCCCGCGTATTTCACCGCCGATACCGGGCAGGGTGCGCGCACCAGTTTTTGCAGTGCGCCGCTGGCGCCTTTTAACGTCACGCCGGGCGGTTACATTGGCTTTTTTGATCCCAAAAGCAAAGCCGCCGACCAGTATTTTGCCAATGACCCGATCGCCCAACAGCGCCAGAAAGTCAAAACAGGAGTGGGCATTGGGCGAGTGGCTCGACGCGGCCTGCAAACTGCAACGCCGGTCAGTGATCCGATCCGCCATGTGGTGGTGCTGATGCTGGAAAACCGTTCGTTTGATCACATGCTGGGCGGGCTCACGGGGTCCATCCCTGGTCTGAACGGTGTTTCTCCCAATGATCCGCGCACCAATGTCGATGCCACCACCAACAAGGCCTACGCGCAAACGGCCAATGCCAAATTGTGGATAGACGCCAACTTCGCGCCGCCGCATGAATTGCCGGATGTGACTTTTCAGCTTGGCGACCAGGGCGCGCATTTTGTGGATAGCTACCGGCGTGCGCTGGGCAGCAAGCTGGACGCCGCCACATTGGACGCGCACCAGCAGCAAATCATGGCTTACTTTGCCGACGGCGACTTACCGGTTCTGCATACGCTGGCCAAGTCCTTCACCGTGTGTGATCGCTGGTTTTCGTCCTTGCCTGGCCCCACCTGGCCCAACCGTTTTTTTGTCCATTCGGCTACCTGTCTGGGCGTGGTCGATATGCCCAGCACCAGCAGCCCATCTACGCTGCCCGGATTGCTGACCAACTATAACCAGGACACCATCTACGACCGGCTGGATGCCGCCCAACCCAAACGCAGCTGGAAAATCTTTCACGATGGCTTTCCGCAAACGGCGTTGCTGGCGCATGTCCGCGAACGGATTCTATCCGAGCCCTATGCGACGATGGCGGATTTCGCCACGGCCTGTCAGGGCAGCGAAGCGGCTTTCCCGGCGTATGCATTTATCGAGCCACGTTATTTCAAGAGCAGCAATGGCCCGGAGAACGACCAGCATCCGCCCGCCAATGCCAATGATGGCGAATTGCTGATCGCTCAGGTCTACAACGCCATTCGTGCCAATGCGGATTTGTGGAATAGCACGCTACTGGTCATCACGTGGGATGAGCATGGTGGCTTTTATGACCACGTAATGCCTCCGGCCACCATCGCCCCGGACAATCACACGGATCATTTCAACTTTCAGCAACTGGGCGTACGCGTACCCACCTTGCTCGTTTCGCCGTGGGTGGCGGCGGGGGTGGATCACACCGTGTATGACCACAGCAGCATCTTGCGTTACCTGTGCGAGAAGTGGGGCATGCCCTACCTGGGCGCCCGCATGGACCCCGGCATTGCTGATAGCAAGGTGTGCGGCAACTTCGCCAGCCAGATCAAACTGACCCAGCCACGAACCGATCTGGTGACGGTCACGCCCAAGGCTGTGCCTGCTCAGCCAAACCTGAGCCCATGGGATAGCGCGCGTGAATCTTTGCTAAAGTTTGCTGAAACAGTCATGGGCAGTAGTGGCTCCGCTGCCGCAGCGCAATGCATGCGGGCCGCTGCCGTTCCGGGGCTGGCCGCCGCAGCCAATGTTGATTTACCGGTGCCGGAGCGGATTCAGAATGTAGATGCCTGGCTGGCCGCGCGCACCGGGCGAGCCGTGGTTTCTACTTCGGTGCCGGTCAAAGCGGCAAGCCAGGCGGCTACAGTCGATGCTGGACCTGCATTGGTTAAAATCACCCGCAAGCGCGCTCCTCGCAAGCAGTAGGTAGAGCCCCTGACTTGTTATCAGGTGCTCTCGTCTTGTAACCGCCCCACGTGCAGGATGCGCATTTACGCGCACCGCAATGTTCCGTCGCGTAACTCAAACCAACGTAGCTGTGCCTTGCCCGGCTAAATCAGGTAAGTTGTAGCTCGCTTCCAGAAACAGATTCTTTGCACCATGTTTGATATCCCCGAACTCTCCCCGGCGCAGCAGCAGATTGTCAGCGCCATTACCGCCATGGGCCGCCATACCTGGCAGCAACATTTGCTGATCGAGGCAGGTGCGGGCACCGGCAAAACCACCACCGTGGTCGCCGCGCGCCAGGCACTGGTTGATAGCGGCGTAGGCGTGCTGGCGGTGACGTTCTCCAGCGCCGGGCGTTTGCGCTTTGCCCAAGTTCACCAGGCACATTTCGGCGCCGAGTTGCCCTACAAAAGCGTATTCACGTTTGACGGGCTGGCGTTTGAAGTGCTGTGTGGTGCCGAGGATGGCCGCAGTTTCTCGGGCGATGGTTTTTTCACCCAGGATGAGATTCGCCAGAACGCGGTGAACGACAGCGATCAACTGGTGGAAATGCTGGGCGAGTTGGTCGACGAACTCAACGACGTGTGGGAAGGGCAAATCCCCAGTCGTGAAATGGACCTGATTGCGCTGCTGGAACTCATCAGCAATACCCGCATTGCCAACGTTTTCCGCGACCCACGCGTTTATCCAGACGAAGACTTCCTGGAGGAATTCCAGGAGCGCGAGCGCGAAGATTACATCGCCAGCCTGGACTTGCCGCCGTGGTTCTACGCTTTGTTTACCCGCTTTGAACGTTTGCGCCGCGAAAGCCGTCACCTGGTGGGAGTGGATGGCGCGGCGTATGACCTCGCCGGTGACCCGCAAGCACTGGTGCGTTATGTGCGGGCCAAGGGCATCAAAGTGGTGGTGGTTGATGAGTTCCACGACACCAAAGCGCTACATTTTGAGTTGATCAAAGTGCTGATCAGCGCCGGTTGCCGTCTGGTGCTGATGGGCGACCGGCATCAAGACATCTTTGCCTGGCGCGGCCTGCGCCCGTTTTCGGCATTTGAAGCGGCGAGCCAGATTGCCAATATGGAAACGCTGACCCTGCCGCGCTCCTGGCGCTACGGTCAACGTATTGCGCGCATCGCCGACCATATCGTGCAGATACTGCAACCCGGTACCGAGAAAGTCACCGGCGCACGCGCCCAGGCCGCCAAACTGCACGCGACCGACGACTTGGTGGCCTGGCTGGCCCAAAGCGAGCAAAAAGGCGTGCCGCTGGCCGGACACTGCGCCATTTTGCCCACCGCGGCAGACTGCATGGCGCTGCAAATGCGTTTGCTTGATGCCGGGGTGAGTTACCAGTTGGTGCAGCGCGTGCCGTACTTTTTCCATGGCCAGGAGTTTCGGCTGATCCGGGCGTTGGCCGTGTTGCATAGCCATTTGTTTGGCGCGGCACCGGCTTTTCACGTCAACAATCTCTACGCGCTGGATATCCTGATCGACGTGCCCGGCCTGCAACTGGACCGCGAAGTGCGCGCTGATCTGCGCCGCGAACTGGGGCTGGATGGCGCCACCCGGCTAGATGGCAAACGCTTGCTGACAGCGGATCCGGCTATCTTTGGCTTTGCGCTGGATGAAGTCGGCAAACACATGCCCAGCACACTCACCAGCGAACAAGCCTGGCCGCAATGGCTGGCGCACGCCATCAGCACCTTGCATCTGCACGCCTTCTTGCACCAGCGCGCCCAACACCCGGCGGCGGGGCGGCAATCTGGCTTGTTGCTGGAAGAGATCCAGCGGCGTTTTTGTGTGGATCAATCACCCGCCGCGCAATTGCAGGCTTGGGATACGCGGATTGAACGCTTCATGAAACGCCGCGCCGCGTCGAGTTTGTCGCTGACTTCGGTGCTGCACGCCAAGGGGCATGAATATGAGCGGGTGTTGCTGCCGGTGAATGCATTTGGCTGGCAGCGGCACTTGCAGCAGCCGACTGCAGCGGGCTGGCGGGAGCTTTACGTGGCAGTCACCCGCGCGCAGGCGGGGATTATGCTGGAGTTGGCGGGTGGGGATGAGAGGTTGGGGGAGTTGGCGAAGGCGGTGTTTGGGGGGTGATGGTTTGGATTTTGGTGTTGCGACGCCAGTTTCAACATTAGCTTTAAGGGCTTTGTGTTAGTGCCTTCGGCACGGAGTGAAAGGCATTTGATACCCGGTGCTGACCGGGAGTATGTTTCATATGCAAAAGACACTTGTTCGTGCAACTTGCGTCGCCAAAGAAAAGAAACCAAAAGTCCCGCAGAGCGGGATAGCAAAAGGCGACCCGACAGCGCAAGCGCAAACGGGGCCCGAAGTCAAAAGCCGAAGCGAACAGACTGCTGACCAGTTGCCTTTACGCGCATCCTGCGTTCCCTCGGTCGGCCGGAGCCTGGGTCTCCGGCTCTCGGTCGGCGTGGTTTGCGGTGTGGAATGCCAAGGTTGGTTGCAACAGCATGTAGCCCGGATGAAGCGGTAGCGGGAATCCGGGGTTGCCATGTATCAATAGGCCAGCGAGATTTGCAGTGGCCAACATCGCTCCCGGATTCATGCTTTGTCCCATCCGGGCTACTGGCGCGACATGCGTTACAAAGCGTCATTCACCAACGCCGTCAAAACATGATCCTCCCACTTCCCCGCTATTTGCAGATAGGACTTCGCCACGCCTTCCTGCACAAACCCTAGTCGCGCCAGCAATCTCCCGCTGCGTACGTTGGCGGGCATGTAATTGGCCATGATCCGATGCAGGTCCAGGTCGGTAAACGCATGGTCGATCACGGCACGTAGCGCTTCATGCATCAGTCCCTGACCTTCCCATTGATAGCCAAGGCAATAACCTAGATGACATGCCTGAAATGGTCCGCGCACGATGTTGGTCAGGCTGCAACGGCCGACCAGTTCGCCGCTGGCGCGGTCTTGCATCACCAGGCGGATGGCGTTGCCGGTTTCGTAATCGCGCAGGGCTTGCTCCTGGCGGCTGACGAAATACGCTGGGGTAAAGAAGGCTGGATCGTGGGCCGGTTCCCATTGCGCCAGATGAGCGCGGTTCAGTTCGTCCCAGGCGACAAGCCGATGCGCTTCTTGCGGCGGCAGAATGCGCAGGATCAGGCGGTCAGTGGTGAGTTGCAGTTGGCGCATGGGTTTATGACTTTTCTATAAACGGGATAAAGGTGGAACAACCGCTGCCAAGGCAAGCCAGCAATCATGATGATGATGATGAAAAAAACCGGCCGAAGCCGGTTTTTCTTTTGCAGCAGTATATCCAGCCGGGTTACCAGATGCGGATACGCTGATCTTCTGGTTTGTACATCTTGTCGCCCTGTTTGACATCGAACGCTTTGAAAAACGCATCGCTGTTTTCTACAGCGCCAATGGCCCGGAAGCTGGCTGGCGAATGCGGGTCGGATTTCACCTGTCGCAGCAGAGATTCGTCACGCGTTTTGCTGCGCCAGACCTGGGCGAATGCCAGATAGAAGCGTTGATCGCCGGTCAGGCCATCAATCACCGGCGCTTCTTTGCCGTTCAGACTCAGGTGGTACGCCTTATAGGCAATTTGCAGGCCGGAGTTGTCGGCAATGTTTTCACCCAGCGTGAGTTTGCCGTTGACGTGCTGGCCTGGCAGTGGTTCGTAGGCGTCGTATTGCGCTACCAGCCGGTCGGTCAGCGCAGTGAATTTGGCGCGGTCATCCGCAGTCCACCATTCTTTCAGATTGCCATCGGCATCGAACTGGCTGCCCTGATCATCAAAGCCGTGGCTGATTTCGTGACCGATGACCGCGCCAATCGCGCCGTAATTGGCGGCGTCGTCGGCTGCCATGTCAAAGAACGGCGGTTGCAGAATCGCCGCCGGGAACACGATCTCGTTCATCGGCGGGTTGTAGTAGGCGTTGACGGTTTGCGGTGTCATTAGCCACTCGCTGCGATCCACTGGTTTACCCAGTCTTGCCAGGTCACGGTTATAGCTGAACTCAGAGATACGCGTTGCATTGCCGAACAGGTCGTCCGGCTTGATTTGCAGCGTGGAATAATCACGCCAGGTATTGGGATAGCCAATCTTCACTGCATATTTGGCCAGCTTGATCTGCGCCTGTTTTTTGGTTTCCGGGCCCATCCAGGTCAGCTTGTCGATGCTTTGCCCATAAGCTTTAAGCAAGTTGCCGACTAGCGCCTCCATGCGCGCTTTGTAGGCAGGCGGGAAGTATTGCGCCACATACAGTTTGCCCACGGCTTCGCCCAGGCCGGCTTGTTCCAGCGCTACGGCGCGTTTCCAGCGTGGCTGGTCTTCGGTGGTGCCGGTCAGGGCTTTGCCGTGGAATTCAAAATTGTTGTCCACAAAGGCTTTGGATAGCAGCGGCGCGGCATCTGCCAGTACGCGGGCTTTCAGGTACGAGCGCCATGTGGCCAGCGGCTGATCTTGCAGCAATTTGCCCAGCGCGGTGGCGTAGGTGGGCTGGCCCAGGTCGACATCGGCGACGCTGCCCATTTTTCCGCCTTCCAGGAAGGCTTGCCAGTTGAAGCCAGGCGACAGTTTTTGTAGCTCGGCGACGGTGAGCTTGTTGTAGGTCTTGACCGGATCACGATTTTCGACTTTGCTCCACTGCACTTTGGCCAGCGCGGTTTCCAGGGCAATCACGGCCTTGGCTTGTTCGGCCGGTTGGGTTTCGCCCGCCAGGGTAAACAGTTTGGTCAGGTAAGTCAGATATGCCCCACGAGCCGCCACAAAGCGCGGGTCATCCAGCAAAAAGTAGTCACGATCCGGCAAGCCCAAGCCGCCCTGATAAGCCGCTGGCAGGTACTGGCGGGAATCCTTGGGATTAACTTCTACTCCCAGCATCAGCGGAGTGCTCACGCTTAATGGCTGCAACTGGCCAAAGTAACGCACGACATCATCTGCGCTGGCCAGTTTATCGATGGCGGCCAACGCGGGTTTCACTGGCGTTACGCCCAGTTTTTCGACGGTCGCTTCGTCCATGTAGCTGCGGTAGAGATCGCCAATTTGCTGCGACTCGGTACCAGCCACGGGCTTGGCTGCGGCGTCTTCAATGATCTTGCGCGAGCGTGCTTCGCTCAGGTCGCGCAGCATCAAAAACGCACCGGTAGAGCCTTTGTCGGCAGGAATGGTGGTGTTTTTAATCCAGGTGCCATTGGTATGCAGGTAAAGATCATCCTGCACCCGGACGGTTTTATCGAAATTGGCAAAATCAATGCCGGAGACAGGGGCTGCGGCCACATGCAAGCTCAGCAGCAACGCGCCAGTCAGTGTGGCCAGTTTAAAGTGCTTCATCGAGATCCTTGATCGGGAATATGGTTTTTATCAGGGCCGCCTTGTGCGCGGCCTGGTCATTATCGATAGGTCGCTCGCGCAACACAATCTTGCTAAAAGACGCCTGCCGGGCAAGCTAGTTCCACATTTCGTTGCAACACTGATCAAGCGCAGAGCAGTCATTTTTCATAACAATGGGCTATGATTCGCAACTCACCCCCGCACGCCCAGCCGCCCAGCCCACCCACAAGGAGAACCGGCATGCTGAATCAGTTACTGACCCAGACCAGGCAACATGCTGCGCTCCTTGGCACAGGCTTGCCCAATCATCCGCCCATGGCGCTGATTGCTTGGGTTCGACTGGGCGTGAATAAAACGCGAAACGACGGTTGGTGTCGACGACATTACGACGAACCGCTCAAGCCCCATATCCGCCGCGTGGCGCAAAGGTAGCGGCGCTGGCCGCTAAACAACCTTACCTCGCCCCGAATGTCGCCGCCGAAGCACCCCACAACACCGCAAAGCCGGTGGGGCGGTCTGCTCTCGATGAAAAAGAATTGAAAAGAAAGGTTTTGTCATGAGTCTTTATCGCTTGCTGGCCGGGTTTATCCGGCAGCACTGGCGTTCCTATTTCGCCTCGGCCTTGATGCTGGTTGCCGTGGCCGTGCTGGGCGTCGCCATTCCGCGCCAGGTGGGTCACATCATCGACCAGTTGGTAGCGCACAAGTTGGCCGGTGCTGCGTTGCTCGAACAGTTGGGCATCGTGCTGTTGATGGGCGTGGCTATCTACTTTTTGCGTGTGGGCTGGCGCTTGCAGTTGTTTGCCGCTGCGTATCAATTGGGCGTGCGGCTGCGTACTCGTTTGTACGACAAGCTGACCGTGCAGGGGCCAGGGTTTTATCACGGCCAGCGCACGGGCGATTTGATGGCGCGTGCTACCAACGATATCGACGCCGTAGAACTGGCCGCCGGTGAAGCCATGCTGGCCGGGTTTGATGGCTCGATGACGCTCATCCTGGTGGTGGCGATGATGACGCTGGGTATCGACTGGCGCTTGGGGCTGGCGGCATTGTTGCCTTTTCCGCTGATGGCGCTGGCGTTCTGGCGCATCTCGGATCACATCCACCATGCCTGGCATGATTCGCTTGGCCGTTTCAGCAAGCTGAACGATCACGTGCAGGAAACGCTCACCGGCGTACGAACCATGCGTGCGCTGGGTTTGCAGGGCCGCAACAGCAATGAGTTGTCGAAACTGGCCGGTGATGCCGCTGCCAGCAGTTTGACCGCGCAACGCTGGGAAGCTGCGTTTGAACCGGCCGTGGGTCTCACATTGAGCACCTCCGCCGTCACCACTTTGGGTGTGGGTGGTTATCTGGTGTGGCACAACGAGCTGACCATTGGCGCGCTGACCAGTTTTAGTATGTATCTCGGGCAACTGATCTGGCCGATGTTTGCCGCGGGCTGGGTGTTGTCTTTGCTGGAACGCGGCAAGGCGGCGTGGGGGCGGCTGGCGCCAATTCTGGATGATGTGCCCAGTGTGTCTGACGATGGTCAGACCGAGCGCTTGCGCCCAGGTCTACTGGCTTATCGCAATCTTGGGTTCTCGTACCCTGAGCAAACCGCACCCGCTTTATCCGCCGTTTCGCTAGAACTTGAAGCCGGAAAAACGCTGGGTCTGGTCGGACCGACTGGCTCGGGTAAATCCACTTTGCTGCGTTTGTTGCTGCGCCAGTATCCGCTGCAAACCGGTGCTATCGAATGGGATGGCGTGAGTGTCGAGGATTACAAACTCGATACGCTGCGCAACGCTATTAGCTGGGTGCCGCAAGAGCCGTTTCTGTTTTCGGCATCGATTGCCGACAACATCGCCTTGGTGAAGCCAGACGCCACCCGCGAAGACGTTGAGCGCGTGGCCAAACTGGCGGCAGTGCATCAAGACATCCTGCGTTTGCCGCATGGTTACGACACGCCAGTGGGTGAGAAGGGCGTGGCGCTGTCTGGCGGGCAACGCCAACGTGTGGCGATCGCCCGGGCGCTGCTGGCCGATGCGCCGCTGCTGTTGCTGGACGATGCGCTGTCGGCGGTGGATACCCAGACCGAAGCGCAGATTCTGCAACACCTGAAAGAAGCGCGCCGCGGTCGCACCGTGATTATCGTCAGCCATCGCTTGTCCGCCGTGGCCGATGCCGATCACATCGCCGTGTTGCGCCATGGCCGGATTACTGAAACCGGCAGTCATGAAGATCTGGTAGAGCGCGACGGCTGGTATGCCAGCCAGTGGCGCTACCAACAACTGGAGGCCAGTCTCGATGAGCTCTGAGCGAACGGTTGGGCGGTGTAGGGTTTGCGCGCATGGCGCGCGAACGCGGAGCGATCTGGCGGTGCGCATTAATGCGCACCCTACGTTGAGTGGATTCTAAAAAATGAACGTGGTTATGCAAGACAACCTGCGGGTTGAAAGTCTGAAAACCGAACGGCGCGATGCCATTACCTTGCTGCGCTCCGCCGCTGCGCCAGAACACAGCCATCTGTGGAAGGGCACGTTCTGGCTGGTGGTCGCGGCGTTGCTGGAAGCGTTGTCGCCATTCCTGAGCAAGCTGTTTATCGACAACTATCTGCTGCCGCGCCATCTGGCCGTGCCGGAAATCGTCGGCATTCTGGCGGGGTGTCTGGCCGCTGGTTATGCCGCCGGTATTTTGCGTTATCTGCAATTGACGCGACTGGCGGGCGTGGCGATGCGTTCGGTCCAGCGCTTGCGCGAGCAAGTGTATGGCCACGTGATCCGCTTGCCGATGGCGTTTTTTGACAAGGCCATCACCGGGCAACTGGTCAGCCGCGTGACCAACGATACTGAGTCGGTCAAGGCGCTGTACGTGCAAGTGCTGTTTGTCATGCTCGACAGCTGCATTGTGGTGACCGGCGCCATGCTGGCGATGACGCTGCTGGATTGGCGGTTGATGCTGATCGTGCTGGCGCTGTTCCCCGCCGTGGTGGTCATCGTCTGGTGGTATCAGCGCTGGAGCGCGCCGTCGGTGGCACAAGCGCGCGAATTGCGCAGCGAGATCAACGCCCAGGTGGCCGAGTCGATTGCCGGCATGAGCGTGCTACAAGCCAGTAATGCGGCCGGACGCTTCTCGAAGAAGTTTGCTGCAACCAACCATGCGCATTACACCGCGCGGCTGAGCGAGTTGTCGGCCAACGCCTGGCTGCTGCGTCCGGCACTGGATTTGCTCAACGCGCTGATTCTGGTGGTGGTGATTTATTCGTTTGGCGAGCGCCAGTTCAGCGCGCTGGAAATCGGCGTGTTGTATGCGTTCGTGAGCTATATCGCCCGCGTGGTCGATCCGCTGATCCAGATCACCTTGCAGTTCAGCCAGTTGCAGCAAGCCGTGGTGGCAGCTGCGCGGGTGAACACGCTGCTGAAAGAATCACAAGGCCCGCAACCGGATGGCGAGGCCCGCGTGCAGCAAGGCGCGGTGCGTTTTGCCAATCTTCGCTTTGGCTACAACTCAGATCAGACCATTTTGCATGACCTGAATCTGGATATCCCGGCGGGCAAGTTTTACGGCATTGTCGGGCATACCGGCAGCGGCAAATCCACGCTGTTGTCGCTGCTGCTGCGCTTTTACACGCCGCAAGCGGGCGAGATTGATATCGATGGCGTACCGCTGACCAGATTCAGTGACGAGGCTTTCCGGGCCGGTGTTGGCCTGGTGCCGCAAGACCCGTTTTTGCTGGCGGCTAGTGCACGCGAGAACATCGATATGGGTCGCGGCTTGAGCCAGGCCGATATTGAAACCGCCGCCAAAGCGGCGGGCGTGCACGAGCTGATCTTGTCGCTGGAAAACGGTTACGACACCGATATGGGCGAAAGTGGCACGCGCTTGTCGAGTGGGCAAAAACAGTTGATCGCCATCGCCCGCGCTTTGGCGGGCAAGCCACGTATTCTGCTGCTAGACGAAGCCACATCGCATATCGACAGCGAAACCGAACAGGTAGTGCAAAAGGCGCTGGAAGCATTGCATGGCAAGGTGACGATGATTTCGATTGCGCATCGCTTGTCGACGATTCGGGATGCAGACAAGATCATTGTGCTGAACCATGGGCATATTGCTGAGTCGGGGTCGCATGATGAGTTGATGGCGATTGGGAACGGGATTTATCAGAGGTTGTATTTGTTGCAGCAGTTGCAGGATTGATTTTTTTGGGTGGAGAGGTGGCTTGGAGTTTGTGGTTTTGAGGGTAAAGCCACCTTCAATTTCAACGTCAGAAGGTTGAGTGCCTTTGGCACGGGTTTTAAAGGCGTTTGATACCCGGTGGTGACCGGGGGCACGTTTCTTCGACTCTCCGTCGGCGTAGTTTGCTATGGTGTTTGCCAAGGAAAAATCAACAGCAACGGCAACGGCAGAAACCTTTGGCATCACCATCACCTCATCATTCCCGGCCTCGGCGGCCTCCTTGGCGGGAATCCAGTGGGGCCGCTGGGTATGCCATAGAACCGTAGCCCGGATTCGCGAAGCAATCCGGGGTGCAATGTGGGTCATGGCGAATGCAGGTGGCTGGTTGATACATTGCCTCCCGGTTTCTCGCTGGCGCTTCATCCGGGCTACATAGCTAAACCTTCCTCACACGCAGGGTGGGTTAGCCGTTATGACGTAACCCACCAGGCAATGCCTTTGCCATTGCTGGAACACAAAGCTAAAGCACGGTGCTCTTGTTCATGGCATGGGTAGGTGCAATGCCCCTACGGGGTATTGCACCCTATGTAGGGCGGGTGAAACCCGCCGCGCCATGGTTGATCTACTGTGTTGCTTATGGAGCGCCGGTATCAAAACACCCCTACCGCAGGCACTCAAACTATTAAAGTTGATGCCCGATGTCCCAGCCAGCTTTCCTGCTAACACTCAATAAGCCTCTTTCCCCGTCGCCCGCAAGGTTTCTCCCACGGCCCGGGCCAGTTGTTCACGGGCGTTTTCGATATCGGAGGGGTTTTTGCTGTCTGCGGCGCGTGACAGCACGTTGAAAGTCACTTGCCAGGTTTCCGGGTTAGGCGTTTTGGGGCTTTCTTTTTTTGCCAGCGCGTAATCCAGCGCGCTTTCCAGCGTATCCAGATGCGTGTGCAGTCCGCCAGTTTCTCCAGTCAGGATTTCCGGTGATAACGGTGTTGTGCTCATAGCCTCACTCCTTGCTTGCAGCCAGATCAATATCCGGCCTTCTGTATTGGTAGAACACGTGCAGCGGGCATGGTTCCGTTTTTTCACCACGCCTGGCGCGGGCGGTAGTACGGGTTACTTCCCTTCATCTTCCCAACCCGCAAACTGGCTTGACACATACAGGCATCTGATCCAGAAACATGTATACCCCAAGCCCGGACAAACCAGGCTGGCGGACAAGAACAGCAGGGGCGCTCAAAACCAAGGTAGAACACGCTGGAGACTGAGCATGGCCGCTGCACCAGGTACGAGAACACGCCGGGATGTCTGGAAACTGCCGCAATGGGACCCGATCCTGCTGTGGTACGCCAAGGCCGTGGCCGATATGCAAACCCGGCCGATCAACGACCCGACCAGCTGGCGCTATCAAGCGGCGATTCATGGTTATGATCCCAGCGAAGACCCATTTGCTTCGCCCAGCGACACCATGCCTTCCAGCACTGAACAACACACTTTCTGGAGCCAGTGTCAGCATTCATCGTGGTTCTTTCTGCCGTGGCACCGCATGTATCTGGTGTACTTTGAGCAGATGGTTGCCGCTACCGTGCGCAAGCTGGGCGGTCCGGATGATTGGGCTTTGCCATACTGGAATTACAGTGACGCCAGTAATCCGGATGCCTTCAAGTTGCCTGCCGCATTCTGGGCGGCCAGTTTGCCCGATGGCAGCCCCAATGCCTTGAACGTGGCAGCGCGTGCGCCCAATGTGAGCGGCGATGTGGGCATTACTTCGGCGGAAACCAGTTTGTCATGCGTCGCCGACAAGCTGTACACCGGTACATCCAGCGGTGGCCATCCTGGCTTTGGCGGACCTAAAACCACATTCAGCCACGGCGGCGGTGCCACTGGCGCGTTGGAGAAAACGCCGCATGGAGATATCCACGTGGCGGTGGGGGGCAACACCGGCTTGATGAGCCTGTTTGAGACAGCCGCGCTGGACCCGATTTTCTGGCTGCATCACGCCAATATCGACCGCTTATGGGAGGTCTGGCAACACCGCAACCCAAGCGTAAACGTGAACCCGGTTGATCCGGACTGGCGCAATGCCAAGGGAGCGAAGTTCCAGTTTCACGATGCCACCGGCGCGGTGCAGGTGTTGATTCCCAGCCAGGTAGAAGACACCACGGCCAGTTTGTTGGGGTACAAATATGAAGATATTGCTGATCCGCTGGCGAGCCCGCCGGTGAAACCGCACGCCCCCGCACCCGCGCCCATGGGTGCTGCCATCGCCCCGTTGCAACAACCGGCCGAACTGGTTGGCGCAACGGCGCAGCCGCATGCGCTGGCGGCCGGTGCATCCACCGCGCAAGTGGCCCTGCAACCGGTCCCCACGGTGCGCGGCGCGGCGTTAACGTCTGCACCAGCACCCACGCAGGTCTATCTGAATCTGGAAAACATCACTGGCGTTGGTCGTCCCGGCGCTTATGCGGTGTATCTGAACATGCCGGTGGCAGCGGCCTCTCCCAGCCAGAGCGATCCGCATTTTGCCGGCACCTTACCGATGTTTGGCCTGGGCGTGGCATCCAGTACCGATCTGCTGCATGAGGGGAGCGGGTTGACTTATGTGCTGGATGTCACGCATGTGGTCGCCAGGCTCAAGGCTCAAGGGCATTGGGACCCGAGCACCCTCAACGTCACCTTTGTGCCGTTGCGACCGACCGGGCAAACGCCCAAGGTGCAAGTGGGCCGCATCAGCCTGTACTACGGCGACTGACACATGCTTGCGGGCGCATTTCCGGCTCGCCGCTGGCTGGGCGGGAACCGGGTACAGCGCCAGCACTGGCTACGCTGGCATCCGGAATGGTGGGCGCTGCTGCTGTGTGTGCTGGCGTGGGGCTGGCTGCTGCTGGCCATGCGGCAAACTGCGCCGGACTGGACCGGCATGATGTGCTCCGCCAGCACCTCAGCCAGCGCGACTTTCGGCCAGTGGCGCTGGTCCGTCGTGGCACATCAGTTTGTTCATCTGCTGGTCATGACTGCGGCGATGATGTTGCCGCTGCTGATCATGCCCATCCGTCACGTGGCCTTTCGCAGTTTGTGGCAGCGCCGCCAGCGGGCGATCGCGGCGTTTCTGGGTGGATATTTGCTGGTCTGGTTGCTCGCAGGTTTTGTGCTTAGCGCATTGCTGGCGCTGGATAACGCCAGCGATATTGGCCGACCTGATGCGCGCCTGCCGCTACTGTTGTTTGGCGTCGCCGCCGGTTGGCAAATCGCTCCCGCCAGATTGCGTGCCTTGCGCATCTGCCACCGCACGGTGCCGCTGGCCCCCACTGGCTGGCAGGCGGATATGGCATGTTTGCGTTACGGCTGGTTCAACGGGCGCCATTGTTTGCAAGCATGTTGGGCGATGATGCTGGCCGCGGCATTCACCCCGGTGCATTTGCTGGCGATGGCGGGAGTCAGCGCAATCTGCGTGGCCGAACGTTACCAGCCGCGTCTTTCTGCCAGAATAACCGCGGGTTTGCTGCTGGCATTAGGTGGCTTGCTGGCGCTCTGGCAAGCGCGCTAGCTGGCCGGGCTTTCGATGAGTTTGCGGATGCGGTTGGCCAGTGTTTCCATGGCAAACGGCTTGGTGATCATTTCCATGCCGGCCTCCAGAAAGCCGCTGGCCATGGTGGTGTTCTCGGCGTAACCGGTCATGAATAGCACTTTCAGTCCGGGGCGGATCAGACGGGCGGCGTCGGCAATTTGTCGGCCATTCAGAATGGGCAGACCAATGTCGGTCACCAGCAGATCAATGCGCGCGCTCGATTGCAAAATGGCCAGTCCCGACGGGCCATCGCCTGCTTGCAATGAGACGTAGCCCAGCTCACTGAGCACTTCAACAATCAGTTCGCGCACCAGCGCTTCATCTTCGACCACCAACACCGTTTCTTCATGTCCGGCCGTGGGCGTGGCGGAGATCTCCATGTTCTCGGCGGATTCGGTGCTGGCGAGCGTGCCGCGTGGCAAATACAGGCTAAGAGTGGTGCCTTTGCCGACGGTGCTGCTGATGTTCACGTGGCCGTTGGATTGGCGCACAAAGCCGTAAATCATCGACAAACCGAGCCCGGTGCCTTCGCCCAGTGGCTTGGTGGTAAAGAAAGGATCAAAAGCGCGCTTGATGACGTCTGGCGCCATGCCGGTGCCCGTGTCGCTGACCGAAATACACACATACTGTCCGGCTTTCATATCGAGGCTGCGGGCGGCGACCACCGAATCGATTTCGATATTGCGGGCCTGAACCTCCAGCTGGCCACCGTCAGGCATGGCATCGCGGGCGTTGATAATGAGGTTCAACAGCGCGTTTTCCAGCTGGTTTTCGTCGCACAGGGCAGGCCACAGCGCTTCGCCAAAGACCAGGTCGAGTTCAATGCTCTCGCCCAGCGTGCGGCGCCACAGGTCTTCCATGGAGCGAATCAACTCATCGACGGCTAGCGCCTTGGGGTCGAGCGGTTGGCGGCGCGAGAACGCCAGCAAGCGGTGGGTGAGGGCGGCTGCGCGATTGGCTGATGCCACCGCGTTGTCGATCAAGCGGCCCAGATCGTCATATCGGGCTTGCCCGGCACGGCGCTTGGCCATGCTGAGCGATCCGGTAATGCCTTGCAGCAGGTTGTTGAAATCGTGCGCGATGCCGCCGGTGAGCTGGCCGACGGCTTCCATTTTTTGCGACTGGCGCAACGCTTCTTCGGAAGAGCGCAATGCTTCTTGCGCCAGCCGCTCGGCAGTCACGTCGTGGCCAATGGCATGAATGCGGTCGCCTTCGCCCACAGCGGTCCAGGATATCAACCGGTAGCTGCCATCTTCATGCGCAACCTGCACTTCAAACTCGTTAACGATCAACCCTGACTGCACCTGCGAGATGCGCAACTGGGCGTCTGCCCGCGATTCCGCATGCAACAACTGCGGAAAGAAGCGCCCACGCACTTTTTCGGCAGACCAGCCCAGCAGATTGGTCCACGCCGGGTTAACGTCCAGGATCATGCCGTCGTATTGCGCCACCATCATCGGGTGGACCGACAAACGCCACATCCGGTCGCGGTCTGCCGTGCGTTCTTCCACCTGTTGGCCGAGCGTGGCGTTCAGGCCGGCCAACTGGCTGGTCAGTACGCGCTGTTCGTCTACGTCGGTGTTGGTGCCGATCCAGCGCCGTATTTCGCCCAGCTCGCCACGTACTGGCAGCGCCCGAATCAAAAACCAGCGATACGCGTCATCCACGCCCCGGCGGATACGGGCTTCCACTTCATACGGTGTGCCGTTAGCCACGGCGTTTTGCCATACCTCCGCCGAGCGCGCGCGATCCTCCGGATGCACCACTTGTTCCCAGCCCGCGTCATCCAGCGTGCCAGGCTCAACGCCGGTGTATTCATAAACCCGCTGGTTGAACCACGTCAGATTGCCATCCGGGCTGGCCGACCACGCATGATTGGGCAATGCCTCGGCCAGCGTGCGCATTTCGTTCTCGCGCTCGCGGGCCGATGCAGTGGCGAGCACGCGGTCGGTGACGTCATTCCCTTCAAAGAAAATGCTGGTGATCTTGCCATCGGTATCGGCCACTGGCTGGAAGATGAAGTCCAGATAGTGGGTTTGCGTGTCTGCATCGCCGTCTTGATCGGCACTTTGCGGCAGGTTCAGCGTGACTGGCACCTGGTTGCCCAGAAAAGGTTGCGCGGTGGTGTACACCTGTTCCAGCAAATCCAGCACACCTTGGCCTGCCAGTTCGGGCAGCGCTAGCCGCGCGGGCAGGCCTGCCAACTTGCGGTTTTTGAATAGCTCATCACAGCGCGAATTGAAGTACTCGAATACATGATCCGGCCCGCGCAAAATCGCCATAAAACTTGGGGTGTGTGAGAACAGTTGCTTCAGGCGGCTGCCTTCGGTTTCCAGCTGCATATTCGTGGCCAGCAGGCGTTCTTCAGACTTTTTCTGCTCCGAAGAATCCACAATCACCGCCAGCAGAGAGCTGGGCTCGCCGTTCTCGCTGCGGATGCAGGACACGCTGGTGTTGGCCCACAACACTTCGCCATCGCCGCGCACATAGCGTTTGATCGCGTCAAAGCTGCTGCCGCCAAGCGCGGCTTCCGAGAGTTGCGGCAGTGTCATTTCCAGCTCAGCGGGGTGCAGCACATCGGCCAGGGTGAGTTGCAACAACGCTTCACGCGTCAGACCGAACAAGGCGCACAAGTGGTCGTTGACCAGCGTAAAGGCGCCTTGCGGTGTCAGTTCACACAGGCCGGCAGGCACCTGGTCAAAGGTCGCGGCAAAGCGGGTTTCGCTGCGCGCCAGTTGTTGCTGGGTGTGGTGGGCTTGCGAGATATCGGTGGCAATGCAGAGGATTTTTTCCGGCTGCCCTTGTTCATCAAACACCGGAGTCAGCACCACTTCCCACCATTTCCGGCCCGAGAACGCCTGGGTGCTGCCCTGGAAATGCGTGGTTTTACCGGCTTGGGCGGCGGCCAGCGCATTGAGCGCTTTGAGCTGGTTCTCGCCCTCCCAGAAATCGGCCCAGTGCCGGGATTTGACCGATTCGGCATCCTGGATATCCAGTAGTCGCAAACCGCTACTGTTGATAAAAGTGAGATTGCCTGCCAAGTCCAGCACCTGAATACAGTCCGGGCTGCCGTCGAGCAAACGGGTGGTGAATTCCGCGCTTTCGCGCAGTGCTTCGTCCATGGCGCGTTGCTGGGTGCGATCACGCAGAATTTTAATAAACCCCAAGTGTTCGCCCATATCGCCACGCAACGGCATCATCAGCCCGGCGCCCCAGAATTGCTCGCCAGATTTACGCATATGCCAGCGATCATCCTCGCCGCGCCCGGACACGAGCGATGCCGCCATTTCCTGTTCCGGGACACCATTGGCGACTTCCTCGGGGGTGAAAAAAACGTGCGCAGGCTGGCCACGCATTTCCGCCTCGGTCCAGCCCATGATTTTTTCGGCGCCGGTATTCCAGGAGGTGATCAGGCCTTCGCGATCCATGGAAACAATGGCGAAGTCGGTGGCGCTATCCAGAATCAAGCGGTTGAGTGCAGCGGATTTCTGCCGCGATGCCTCGGTGCTGAGTTGCCAGGCTTGCGTCTGGCGCAACGTCAGCAACGTCATGATCTGTGTGGCGAGGGTTTCAAGCCCACTGGCTTGTTGTTCGCTCAAGTTGCCGGGGCGAGTGTCGTAGACCGCCAGCGCGCCGATTGCCAGGCCATCGGCAATGCGCAATGGCACGCTGGCATAAAACTGCAGTTGCGGCGCATCGCTCACCCAAGGGTGGCTGGCAAAGCGCGGATCGGCGGCAAGATCGGGCACCACCACGGCTGCGTTTGCGTCCAGCACCAGCGGAGCAAAGGCGTCTTGCGCCACCAACTGGCGCTGCGGTAACTCAATGGCGGCTTTGAACCACTCGCGCTCAGGCAGACAAAAGCTGATGGATGCCATGGGTACGCCACATAGTTGCGCCGCCAGCCTGGCGATATCGTCAAACGCCGGATCGGCAGGCGTGTCGAGTACTTCGTAAGCCAGCAAGGCTGATGTACGTCTGGAGACTTCCTGCAGCTGTTCTGCGGACTGCTGATTCAACCCGGCCATGATGAGATCACCTGTTCAGACATGCCACGCATATGGCAAAAAAGCGGCGCTACTCTCACTACTGAGTCAGTGGTAATTCCACGTTAAAGGTTGATCCTTCACCCGGCGCACTTTCGAGCTGGATATGCCCGCCATGCGCTTCAATAATCTGCGCCACAATAAACAAGCCCAGCCCCAATCCGCCCATGGCGTGGGTGTCTGCTGCTCGTTCGAAGACCTGGAAAATGCGCGCCTGATCGGCTGGCGCAATGCCAATGCCGTGATCGCGCACGCTGATGAATGCGCGCTGCCGGTCAGCATGTAAACGAATACTGACGGGCTTGCCGTTGCCATAACGAATGGCATTGGTAATCAGATTGGAGATGACCTGATCCAGCCGGTAGCGGTCCCACACGCCGGCGACGCCTTGCGCCACATCCACCTGATAACCGCTGTTACTCAAGGTGAGTTGTTCAGAGAAACGGTCGACGACCTCATGCACCAGTTCACCCAGATCAAAATGGCTGGGTGAGTAGGAGAGCTTGCCAAAGCGGATGCGGGTGACGTCCAGCATGTCATCGATCAGACGGATAACGCTATCCACCAGGCGGGCATCGGTGGCGAGCATCTTGCGCAGCTTGTCTGGTGTGAATGCGTCGGTGTTGTCCTGATCCAGATGGCGCTGGCGTAACTGATTTTGCAGTTTGAGGGCGGCGAGCGGGGTTTTCAGCTCATGCGAGGTCATCGCCATGAAATCGTCGCGCACGCGCACCGCCTGTTGCAGGTCGCCCTGCGTGTGCTGCAGTTGTTGCAGCAGTTTTTCCTGCTCGGCGCGGCTGGTTTCCAGTGCCTGTAACTGGCAGCGCATGGCCAGACGTTGCTGATGCAATTCGACGAAAATATTGATTTTACTTTTGACCGCGTGCGCATCCAGCGGCTTGTGCAGAAAGTCCACCGCACCACTTTCATAGCCCTTGAAGGCAAAGTGTTCTTTGTCGCCAGCGGTGACAAAGACAATGGGTACGTGTTTGGATTTCTCGGTGCCGCGCATGAACTCAGCCAGCTCAAAGCCGTTCATGCCGGGCATCTGCACGTCGATCAAGGCCAGTGCGAAGTCGTGGACGAGAATCAATTCCAGCGCATCCAGCCCGGATAGCGCGCGGTGTATTTCCAGATCGTCGTGACGAATCAACGCCTCCAGCGCCAGCAGATTCTCGGCCAGATCGTCCACGATCAGAATTTGCGCCTTAGCGGAGGGCATCGGCTTTTCCTTGAACGATGTCGGCCAGTGCCAGGCCGATTTGTGCTGCAGGCAAAACCCGGTCAACGCGACTTAACGACAACGCGGCGTCGGGCATGGTGGGCATGCTGGCGTCTTTGGGGTCTTGTACCAGCGTTGTTGCGCCGGTGTGCGCCAGATAAGCCAGACCCGCTGCACCGTCTTCATTGGCACCCGTCAAGACAACGCCAATGGCGCGGGTGCCGAGGGCATCGGCTGCGGTTTCAAACAGCACGTCTATGGCCGGGCGGCAAAAGTGCACCGGCGCATCGCGGCTTAGCGCCAACGTGCCATCGGCCTCTACCAGCACGTGGTAGTCCGGTGGCGCAAAGTAGATGTTGCCAGCAAGCAATTGCACTTTGTCGTGTACCTCCTGAACGGTCAGGTTGACTCGGGGAGCAAAAATATCGACCAGCAAACTGGCGCTGTCGGCGGGCAAATGCACCACCACGACCACTGCCGCCGCAAAGTGCTCTGGCAGCATAGGCAATATCTGCCCCAGTGCTTCGACACTGCCAGCCGAACCCCCAATCAGCACGGTTTGGGGCAGTGGCGTGGTTGGCTTGGGGCGAGGTCGCAGGCGCAGTGTCATAGCTTGCGAAAGACCCGTTCCGGTTTGGCAAATGCCTCAAACCGATTGGCATAGTCAGAGAACTGCACCGTTTCTTTGGAACCCAGCCCCATAAACCCGCGATGCACCAGCGCCTGGTGAAACAAGCCAAAAGCGCGGTTCTGCAATTCGCGGTTGAAGTAGATCAGCACATTACGGCACGAGATCAGCTGCACCTCGGAAAACACGCTGTCGGTGGCAAGGCTGTGATCGGCAAAGGTCACATTGCGACGCAATTGCTTGTCGAACAAAACCGAGCCATAGGCAGCGGTGTAGTAGTCAGATAATTCGCCTTTGCCGCCAGCTTGCCGGTAATTGCGTTCAAACAACGGCAAGCTGTCGATCGGGTAGATGCCCGCTTCGGCTTTTTCCAGGCTGCGCGGGTTGATGTCGGTGGCGTAAATGATTGCCCGATCCAGCAAACCGGCTTCTTTGAGCATGATCGCCATTGAATATACTTCTTCGCCGGTGCTGCAGCCGGCTATCCAGACTTTCACGCTGGGATAAGTGTGCAAAATGGGTAGCACTTGTTCCCGCAAAGCCAGAAAGTAAGCCGGATCGCGGAACATCTCGCTCACCGGAATCGTCAGGTATTGCAACAGCGCCGGAAAACAATCGGGCTCATGAATCACGCGGTGCTGCAGCGTCGACACAGTTGGGCAATCAAACTGCTGCAAGGCATGCGTCACACGTCGCTTCATCGACGCTGGCGAATAATCGCGAAAATCGTAGCTGTATTTGAGATAGATCGCTTCAATCAGCAATCTGAGTTCGATATCAAAATCGGTAGCGGGATACATTAGACGCGTCCAATTTTGGGCATCCAGACTCGGATTAACGACAGGAGTTTGTCCAGATCAATCGGCTTGGCCAGATAGTCGTTCGCGCCAGCAGCCAGGCATTTTTCCTGATCGTCACGCATGGCGTTGGCGGTGACCGCGATGATGGGCAAACGGGCAAAGCGCGGGTCTTTACGCAAATGGCGCATGGCGGTGTAGCCGTCCATTTCCGGCATCATGATGTCCATTAGCACCAGATCAATATCCGGGTCGGCATCGAGTTTGTCGATGGCATCGCGGCCGTTGCGGCCAATCACAATGCTGGCGCCTTTGGGCTCTAGCGCGCTGGTCAGGGCAAAGATATTGCGCACGTCGTCGTCCACCACCATGATCTTGCGCCCTTCAAAGGCTTTCTCGCGGCTGCGCGCGATTTTGAGCATTTGCTGGCGTTCTGGGGCGAGCGTGTTTTCCACGCGGTGCAGGAAGAGGGTGATTTCATCCAGCAAACGTTCTGGCGAGCGCGCGCCCTTGATGATGATGGAGTGCGAATAACGGCGCAGTTCGGCTTCTTCTTCACGCGAGAGCACGCGGCCGGTGTACACGATCACTGGCGGGAACGAATACGCCGTGTCACTGGCCATGCGTTTGAGCAGCTCATGCCCGGCCATGTCCGGCAAGGTCAGATCAACCACCATGCAGTCAAAGTCGGTTTGCTTGAGATGAGTTAGCGCTTCTTCGGCCAATGCCACGGCGGTGATTTTGACGTCCTCGTCGGCAATCAGCTTCATCATGCTTTCGCGCTGCAATGGGTCGTCTTCGACTACCAGCACGTGCTTGATGGATTGCGCCAGCTTGGCCTCGATCTTGCCAAACACTTTGCGCAGGGCGGCGCGATCGGTGGGCTTGAGCGCATAACCAATTGCCCCGGCCTGCAAGGCGGCGTGGCTGCTGTCAATCCCGGAAATGACATGCACCGGAATATGCCGGGTGCGCGGTTCTTCCTTAAGCGCTTCCAGCACGGTCATGCCGGATTGATCTGGTAGTTTCATATCCAGCAATACGGCGTCAGGCATCAGTTTGAGCGCCAGATCAAACCCGTTCTGGGCGTTGCTGGACAGTACGCAGTTGAAGCCGAGTTCGTTGCCCAGGGTGTAGAGAATCCGCGCAAACATGGCTTCATCTTCAATGATCAGCACCGTGCGGGCATCCGGGCGCAAATTATTGCGGTCATCGAACACGGGGACTTGCTCTGCGTTCTCGTGCTGATTCTCGAGCGGATTCTGGCTTTGGGCCGGGATACTCGTCTGTGGCGTGGGGCTTTCCTGCAGGCGTACCGGTGGCGCACCGGAGCCTGCGTTCCGTTGTGGCGTGGTTTCTTCTGGCTGTGCGGCCAGCACCAGCGGCATGACCAGCGTGAAGGTGCTGCCCACGCCCGGTGTGCTTTGGGCAATGATCTGGCCGCCCAGCAAACCCGCCAGATCGCGCGAAATAGTTAGACCCAGACCAGTGCCGCCAAATTTGCGATTGGTTGCGCCATCGGCTTGGTGGAAGGCGTCAAAAATGGCAGTCAATTCATGTTCAGCAATGCCAATGCCGGTGTCGGATACCGCAAAGGCGATCTGCCCCGGTGCGTGCAAACCGGCCACGATATGAACCGTGCCTTTTTCGGTAAATTTGATGGCATTGGACAGCAGGTTTTTCAGGATCTGCTGCAGGCGTGCGGAATCGGTAATCAGCGTTTCGGGCAGATCGGTGCGGGTGATGACTTGCAGCTCAATACTTTTGCTTTGCGCCAGTGGCGTAAACAGTTGTTCCAGCCCGTTTAGCAAGCGTTTGACCGGTACGGATTCGGGCCAGATATCCAGCTTGCCGGCTTCAACCTTGGATAGATCGAGAATGTCGTTGATGAGCGTGAGTAAATCATTGCCCGCGCCATAAATCGACGAGGCAAATTTCACCTGTTCCTCGTCCAGATTGCCTTTAGGATTGTCGGCCAGCAGCTTGGACAAAATCAGCGCACTGTTCAGCGGCGTGCGCAATTCATGCGACATATTGGCAAGGAACTCGCTTTTGTAGCGGCTGGCGCGTTGCAGTTCATCGGCCCGCGTTTCCAGTTCCAGATGCGCCTCATGCAAGGCGCTATTGCGTTCATCCAGTTCGGATTTTTGCAGCTGTAGCGCTTGGGCCTGTTCTTCCAGTTGTTCGTTGTTCTGTTCCAGTTCGGCTTGCTGGCCTTCCATGCGCGCTTGCGATTCTTTGAGCGAGCGAGACTGTTCTTCCAGTTCCTCGTTGGCAACTTTGAGTTCTTCTTGCTGCGCTTGCAGTTCTTCGTTCAGTTGCTGGGTTTCACTCAACACGCCTTGCAGTTGCTCGCGGTATTGCGCGGAGTCGATGGCAGTACCGATATTGTGGGCGATCAGGTGCGCAAACTCGCTGGCTCGCGGCGGCATTGCGCCTAGAAACGATAACTCCAGCACCAGATTGACATAGCGGTCGCCACGGGTCGGGACAATCAACACCGAGCCTGGTGTGGTGCTGCCCAGTGTGGAACTGATGCTCAGATAATCCGGCGGCAGTTCATTGAGCTCAACAATGCGGTTTTCGGCGGCAGCCTGGCCCGCAATGCCTTGTTTGAGCTGGAACTGATGCTGGCTGTCCAGCGCATCCGGGCTGAGTGCGTACTGGCTGACGCGCGTAAAGTTCTGCCGGTCTTCGCTCACATACACCGCGCCGACCGACGCGCCGAGATAGCGCACCATGAAATCCAGAATATTGCTGGCCAAAGTACTGATGGCTTGCTCCCCCAGCATGACGTTGGCTATTTCAGATTGACCTTGCTTGAGCCAGGCCTGTTGCTCAAGCACCTGGTTGTGCTGGCGCTGGCGATCCAGCGTTTCACTGTAGACGCCAGAGAGTTGTTGTAACTGGCGGCGGCCACTGAGTACCAGTATAGCGCCGGACAATAAACCAATCGCCAGGGTCAGCCCGATCAGCCAGTTGATGGTGGCTTCGGTTTCGCGGCTGCGCTGGGCACGCAGGGCTTCTTCAGTCTGGATGATTTGCGCAAAGAAACCGCGCATCTGGTCCATCCTGGCTTTGCCGGTTTCAGAGGTGATCAAATCTACGGCGGCGGACGATTGTTGCTGGCGCAGTTTGATGACTTGTTGCGAATACGAAAGCCACTCTTTATAGGCCGCTTCGGCCCGGTTAAAAAAGGCCTGCTGGTTCGGATTGTCCTGCGTTAATTCTTTAGCATCATGCAGTACGTCCAGAAACTGTTCGGTTGAGGCGTTGTAAGGCTCCAGAAAACTGGCTTTGCCGGTAATGACGTAGCCGCGCAAACCGGTTTCGGCATCGATCAGCAATTTGCTGGCATTGGTGGTTTTGCCAATGACCTGATCGGTATGATCAACCCAGCGGCTGACGTTTTGCAGATACAACACCAGCCCGATATAGATAACGGACGTTACCGCTGCAACCAGCAATGGCAACACCACATTTCGCGCCAGAATGCGGCGAAAGGCGGTTTCGGGCACAGACAAATCGGACATGGCGTTCATCGTTGTTATTCTTGTGTTCAGACTGGGCGGTTGATCGGGATGGCGGTTGCGAGGGTAAGGCCCGCAATGGAGCTTAGCCTGGCGGCAGCGCGGATGATGTCATGCCTGCACCGGCAAATATGTCGGTCTGTGTCCTACAAGAATGGACGGACAACGTGAGGTGGCAGATCGCGACGCGAACGGTCTGCCTGGCGGGATAGAGGGTGGGCCGCCCGACACGGGCAGCGCAAATTCAGGATTGCCCGGCGCGCAATGACTGGCGCACCGATTCCAGCACTTCGTCGATCCGGTCAAGATCGAACGGTTTGGCCAGGCATTGGGTATTGCGCATGTCTTTGGCCATGCTGGATACGTCGTGGCCGGATGACAGAATCAAATGGATATCCGGATACCGTTCAAGCGCATGCTTGCCCAGATCAATGCCCGAGCGGCCAGGCAGGCTGACATCGGTGAGCAGCACATCAAAATGATCGGTTTCCAGGCTTTGCAACGCTTCTTCAGCGGTACGTACCGGCGTGACCGGATGCTCCAGTTCTTCCAGATACTCCACGATGCTTGCGCGCAGCATCTCGTTGTCTTCAACGTACAGTATGGTCAAGCGGTCGGCACTCATCATGGCATCTCTCGAGTTCGGGCCAGGCAACAATGGGCGGGATATATGGTGCAACCCCATGCGCCTGACTGCTGTAGGTGTCGTCTGATAACAATGTAAGACACCTTGTCACTCCAGGGTAACACACTAAGCCGAATGTAAAAGGGCATCGGTTGTGTCGGCTGCGATACGGTCTGCGCTGATCGTTCAGCCGCGATCATGCGCTGGTGCCGGGCTAGCGGGCACAAACAGATAACCCACGCCCCGCACGGTGCGGATCAGCGTTTCGCCCAGTTTTTTGCGCAAATGGTGGACATGGACTTCCACCGTATTGCTGCCCACTTCATCGCCAAAACCATAGAGGCTGTCTTCCAGCTGGGCACGGGTGCGGGCGATGCCGCGATGTTCTACCAGATCAACCAGCAACAGGAACTCGCGCGGCGAGAGCTGGATTTCGTTGCCGTTCAGATGCACGTGGCGGGCGGCCGGGTCGATGATCAACGAACCCGCCTCGATTTTCGGTTGCGAGCGGCCATGCGCGCGTCGCAGCAAGGCACGCACGCGAGCGACCAATTCGGCCAGCGCGACCGGCTTGGTCAGATAATCATCGGCGCCGCTTTCCAGCCCGGTCACCCGTTGTTCGATCTGATCGCGCGCGGTCATGATCAATACCGGCATATCCAGACGCTGGGCGCGCAAGCTGCGCAATACAGTGATGCCATCGCGGCGCGGCAGGCCCAGATCAAGCACCACAACCTCATACGGCACCACGGCCAGCGCACTGAGCGCTTCTTCGCCGTCGGTGATCCAGTCCACGGTAAACCCGGCATCACGCAGGCCAGCGGCTACACCGTCGCCGAACAAAATATCGTCTTCTACCAGCAGTATGCGCATAACCGTCTTTCTCGGGCTGAGGGGCTGGCGCTAGCAGTTGGGCTGCCAACGCCGACAAGTTCTTCTTGAAATGTGGAGCTTGAATAAATGCAAAACAATGCAAAACAGGCGCTGCACGACTTACGCAAACCCGAAGTCGGGCGTTGCTACGGGAGCACAAGGCGTCAGATCGCACAGTGTAACCCGTTCGCCGCAATCGCCGTCTGGTCGCCGGGGATAAGTGCGCTATGGTGGCGGGCACGGTTCGTCCGTAGACCGCGCTGCCCGGTGCCCGATTCTCACTGCTTGCCTATCAGTAGATTTGCTGATTACCACAGCATGACTTTCAGGTTGACGATGCTGCAAGCCAAAGGCAGCATCAACTGCCATAGTGGATGTCACACCAACACCCTCAAGCAAGCGCCGGCAGAGCGTCCATGAGGTGGAGAGATCGGTATGGATAACAGACATTGCATCCTGATTCTGGATGACGATGCGCAGGTAAGACTCTGGTTAAAAACATTGCTGGAAGACGCTGGCTTTGCGGTTTGTGCGGTGGCCCGCGGCGACGAGCTGCAGGCCCATCTGGCCACGCAACCGTGTTCGCTGGTGATTCTGGATCTGAAACTGCGTGGCGAAGACGGCATGACCGTCGCCCGCGAGTTACGGCAGAAATCGGCAGTACCCATCATCATGATCAGCGGGCAGGGCGACGAGACAGATCGTGTGCTGGGGCTGGAAATGGCGGTGGATGACTTCATCAACAAGCCGTTTTCCGGGCGCGAGTTGCTGGCACGGGTGCGCGCGTTGTTGCGGCGGAGTACCGAGTTGTCGCCGCCGCGCCAGCCTGGTGAAGCGGGTGGCGTGCGTTACAGCTTTGGCGACTGGGTGCTGGATATGGGCAAGCGCGTGTTGATCCGGCAAGGTTGCGAGCCGTGTTCGCTCACGCGGGGTGAGTTCGCCATTCTGGCCGCCATGGTGCAGCACCCCAGCCGGGTGTGGTCGCGTGATCAGTTGCTCGAACACACTCGCGGCATCGAGATTGACGTGTATGACCGGACGATCGACGTCTTGATTTTACGATTGCGTCGCAAGATCGAGCCCAATCCGCGCTTGCCAGCGTATATCCGCACCGAACGTGGCGAAGGCTATCTGTTCGCCTCGCCCGTGACGCGGTTGTAAACGTCCGCCATGCCACCATTACGCTCCCGTCTGCCCGATACCTTGCGCATGCCCAGCATCCGCACGCGGCTGATTGTGGCTTTTCTGTTGCTGTTTCTGGTGACGCTGTCGGTGGCGGTGGTCGGTGTGATGGGCATGCGTGCCAACCAGCGGGCGCTGGATGAATACGAAGCCAACGTGGTGCCGGAGATCGCCCGCGTACTCAAATTGTCAGAGAAAGTTGCGCAAGTAGCGGCGATTGCACCGGCTATGGCAGGGACGGATTCGCCCGATTTGTTGCACAGCGATACCGAAGTGCTGCACAACCTGCTGCACGACATTCGTCTGCTATCGATGGATTTGCCCGAGCACACCAGCGACCAACTGGCCGCCAGTGCCGAACTGGATGGCATTGACCGCGACCTGACCCGCCTGATGGTGCAATCCGGCCTGCACCGGCAATTGCAGCGACGTCTCAACGAAGAACGCCGTGACGCCGAGCGCGCCGGTAACGATATCCTGCGCCGCCGCCAGGCGTTTGCCCGTAACGCGCCGACCATGCTCAATTTGTGGGTCGTGACCATGAGCACGTTTCAGGCGACCGACTTCACCACTTTGGGCGTGGCCGAAAGTGACAGCGAGGCGCTGTGGATGCAGGTACGTCTTCGGGGCGAGGCCCAGCGCGAGCCACAACTGGCGCAACTGCTTTACCAGATCGGCAACGGCCCGGACAACGTGTTTGCGCTGCGTAACGAGTTTCTGACCAGCGAACAACGCATGACCTATCTGGTGCAGCTGATTCGCGCGCACGCCGATCAACTGGACGCCCGCTCCGCCCAATATGTCGAAGAGCTGCGCCAAGTCACCACGCAACGCCACGAAGGCGTACGCCGCGTGGTGTCATCGAGCGAATCCGGGCTGATTTTGCTGGCTGCGGTGGGCGTGGTGCTGGCGCTGCTGGGGGTGACCTATGTTGACCGTGTGCTGCGCAAGCTGCAGCGCATGACTCGCGTACTGGCGCGGCTGGCTTCGGGCAATACCGAACAGCGTATCCCCTCAATTGATCGCAAGGATGAAGTGGGCGAACTGGCGCGGGCGTTTGAGGTATTCCGCGCCAACATGCTGGAAAAACAAAAGCTGACCGAAGGTCTGGATACGCAGCAACGTTTGCTGGAAACCGTGTTTCGCTCGATGAACGACGGTGTGTCAGTCCACGATGGCGATGGTCGCTTGGTGGGCTGGAATCCGATGTTCCAGGCCGCGCTGGGTATGCCGGATCAGCGTTTGCATATCGGCATGAGCTTGCTGGAACTGCGCAAGGCGTTACCGGTTCACGCGCGCTGGCGGGCCGTGTCGCGGCGTACGGCCACACGCACCACTGATCGACACACCCGCATTGCCGCTGCCGCCGAATTGCATTTTGCCGATCAGCGCATCCTGGAGTTCCACTGCCAAGGCATGCCGGGTGGCGGCTGGGTGGCGGTGTGTCGCGATCTGACCGCGCGCCGCGCAGTGGAGGCGGACTTGCGCCAGGCGCAAAAGATGGAAGTGCTGGGTCAGCTCACTGGTGGCGTGGCGCATGACTTCAACAATTTTCTGGTCGCCATTCTCGGTAATCTGGAAATGCTTGAAGGCAAATTGCAGCAACAGCCCGAAGCGCTGGGCATGGCCGAACTGGCGCGGCGTTCAGCCGAACGGGCATCGCAACTGACGCGGCGTTTGTTGTCTTTTGCCCGGCGCCAGCCTTTGCAGGCCGAGGTGGTTCCGGTTGAGGGCATGCTGGCCGAAATGTTCGACCTGATCGAATACGCCGTGGGCGCGGGGATTGACGTGGTGCTCCAGCCGCCAGCGAGTGAATTGAGCGTACGCGTTGATCGCGGCCAACTGGAAAACGCCATTCTGAATCTGGCGCTCAACAGTGCTGCCGCGATGCCGGACGGCGGTACGCTGACCTTGAATATAGAGCTGCGTGACAGCGCCGAGCGCCTGCCCAATATCGCCCAGGCGGTGGTGATCTCGGTTACCGATACCGGCAGCGGCATTCAGCCTGAGCTGATCGACAAAGTCATGGAGCCGTTCTTCACCACGCGTGCGCTGGGTGAGGGCAGCGGTCTGGGGCTCAGCAGCGTTTACGGTTTTGTGCGGCAAAGCGGCGGCGACGTGCAGATTCAAAGTACGGTCGGCAAAGGCACTACCGTGTCGCTCTGGCTACCACCCAGTTCTGCTGAAAGCGAACGCATCTTGCTACCCGGCCCGTTGGTGGAAGGTGAGGTGACCGGGCGCGTACTGGTGGTCGAGGATGATCCGGCGGTAAAAGACACCGCACTGGCCATGTTACGCACGCTGGGCGCACAGGCGGCGGGCGTCTCTGGCGCAGATGAAGCGCAACGCTGGCTGGCGCAAAACGAACCCGTGGAACTGGTGTTGTCGGATATTTCGCTCGGCATGGGTGGCAACGGCATTGCGCTGGCCGCCGTCATCGCCAAGCGTTGGCCGCAAACACGGGTGGTGCTGATGTCCGGCCTGCCGCTGGAAATTCACCGCGCGCACCCGGCATGGCGTGAAGGCCAGGTGTTTCTGGCCAAGCCGTTTGTCCGGGCGGATTTGGCCGCGCTGCTGGCGTGAGTTTTTGGTGTCGCTGTGACTGGCGCCGTAACAGCGCAGAAATCGGCAAACCTCAGCGACTTCAAAGAGCCTGCAGGAAATGTCAGGCTTTGTGCTTCCATCAACGTGTCATAGACTGAAGCGCGGCAGAGTGCCCTCTCTGCAAATATGTACCCACCGGACACCTTTCATGCTCGATATCAAAACGTTGTTGGCTCAAGCTGGCTCGTGCCACGACCCCGCCACCGGGGCCATCAGCATGCCAATTTATCAGACCGCAACCTTTGCCCATCCGGCGTTGGGCCAGAGCACCGGCTTTGATTACACCCGCAGCGGCAATCCCACCCGTCAGGCGCTGGAACAAACCATGGCCAAGCTGGATGGTGCCGCGGGCGCGTTTGCTTTTGCCAGCGGCCTGGCGGCCATCAGCACCGCGCTGTGCCTGTTTAATCAGGGTGATCATGTGGTGGTGGCCGAAGGTTCATATGGTGGCACCCAACGGCTGCTGGATCAGGTGTTTGCCCGCTTCGGCATTAGCGTTACCTACGTGCCGGTGGCACAGGTCGATGCGTTTGCTGCTGCCATTCTGCCGAACACCCGCGCTATCTTGGTCGAGAGCCTGTCCAACCCGTTGCAGATTGTGGCGGACTTGCCAGCGCTGGCCAAACTGGCCAAAGACAGCAAGCTGCAATTGTGGGTGGATAACACCTTTCTCACGCCGTACTGGCTGCGCCCGTTAGAACTGGGTGCCGATCTGGTCATTCATAGTGCGTCCAAATATCTGGGCGGGCACAACGACACCATCGCCGGGATTCTGTGCGTGCGCGACCCTGAACTGGCGGCTCGCGTGGCCTACCTGCAAAACGCCATCGGCGCTGTCCTTGCCCCGCAAGATGCCTGGCTCACGCTGCGTGGCCTGAAAACGCTGGCGTTGCGGCTGGAACAGCAACAAGCCTCGGCCCAGATCATGGCCCAATGGCTGCACCAGCAAGACTTTGTCAAAAGCGTGTTCTATCCCGGGCTGCCCGAAGACCCTGGTCACCGCTTGCTGAACCAGTTCGCCACCGGCGCCGGCGCAATCGTGTCGTTTGAGGTGGATAACGTCAGCACGCTGGCCCGTTTGATTGAACAAACCCGGCTGATTGCCTATGCCGAAAGCCTGGGCGGCGTAGAAAGCCTGATCACTGTCCCTGCCTTGCAAACGCATGCCAATCTCTCGCCCGGCGAGCGTTCCCGTCTGGGCGTCACCGATACGCTGGTGCGCTTGTCCGTGGGCATTGAGGCTGTGAGTGACCTGATCGCCGATATTGAAACAGCTTTGGCCGGGTATTAACTGATATTTGCCAACGCGGGCCAATGGTTAACTCGTTGGCCCGCGTTTTTTTGTGCGCGCCGCCTGGTGGGGGCGCTGGCAGACCCAAGACCAACCCAATAAAAACATGGAGATAACAATGGCTCTGTTCGGCAATATCCTGGTCGCCCTCGTCGCCGCCTTGCATGTGTATTTCCTGGTGCTGGAAATGTTCTTCTGGGATAAACCGCTCGGACGCAAAGTATTCCGGCTGACCCCGGAATTTGCCACAGCTTCCAAAGTGCTGGCGGCCAATCAGGGTTTGTATAACGGCTTTCTGGCGGCTGGTTTGCTGTGGGGTTTGCTTCTCGGCCCGACAGGCTTCGCCGTGAAAATTTTCTTTCTAAGCTGCGTAATCGTCGCCGGGGTATTTGGAGCGCTGACGGTGGGCAAGAAGATACTGTTTGTGCAGGCTTTGCCGGCGGTGGTGGCTTTGGGGTTGGTGGTGGTGGGGTAGGGTTGGCCTCGCGCCCCAAAATTTTATTCAGTTTCGTAGCTTCGTAGCCTGGATGGCGTCGGAGCGGGAGCGTAGCGGGCATTCGCGAGAGCGGGCGACTCTACCGGAATTGACCAATGTTGCTCCCCGGATTCCCGCTACGCTTCATCCGGGCTACGGAGTTGGGTAAGCAGACGGTTTGCTGTGGATTTTGACTTCGTGCCCCCTTGCGGCAGCGGGGTCGCCTTCTCTTTGGTTACTTTCTCTTGGCGACGCAAGAGAAAGTAACGTGCTCCCGGGCACCCCCGGGTATCAAACGCTTTTCACATACGTGCCGAAGGCACTAACACAAGCTTTGGACATTCACACTGAGCTGGCTGCGACCACTTCTATCGCCCCTCAAATCCCCGCATTTGCGTAAAATCCCCTCACACCAGCCAGCACCACCGCCAGAAACAGAGGAACCACGCATGACTGAATGGATAGATGTACGCAGCGACACCGTCACTCACCCCACGCCAGCAATGCGTGCAGCCATGGCCGCCGCGCCGGTCGGTGATGATGTTTATGGTGACGACCCCACGGTCAGCCAACTGGAACAACGCGCCGCCAGCGTGCTGGGTAAAGACGCCGCGCTGTTTGTGCCCAGCGGCACCTTTGGCAATCAGCTGGCGCTGTTTACGCACTGCGACCAGGGCGACGAAGTGATTGCTGGTGAAGACAGCCATATCGTCTGGCATGAGGTCGGTGCTGCGGCCATTATCGCTGGCGTGAATCTGCGACCGATTCCGGCGCCGCGTGGCGTGCTCAAGCCTGAGGAAATTCGCCGCCGTATTCGTCCGGGTGGGGATATCCATCTGCCGCGGACCTCTTTGCTGTGCCTGGAAAACGCTTATTCCAGCGGGCAAGTGGTGTCGCTGGCCGACAGCAAAGCCGCGTGGGAAGTCGCACAGGAAGCGGGAATCAAGGTGCATCTGGATGGCGCGCGCTTGTTTAACGCCGCCGCAGCCTTGCAAGTGCCAGCACAGCAGATCGCCCAATATGCCGATAGTGTGATGTTCTGTCTGTCCAAGGGCCTGGCCGCGCCGGTGGGATCGATGCTGGTCGGTGCTACCGATTTCATCGAACGTGCCCGCAAAAAGCGCAAGTTGATGGGCGGTGGTTTGCGTCAGGCTGGCGTGCTGGCTGCACCCGGTTTGCTGGCACTGGACGAAATGTCATTGCGTTTGGGCGATGATCACGCCAACGCGCGTTTGCTGGCCGAACGCATCCAGCATCTGCCGGGTGTGGCGGTAGATATGGATGCGCTGGATATCAATATGGTGTTCTTCCGCTTTACCCGACCGGTCGATGTGGCGGCGTTGATGGCAGGCTTGCAAGCCCGTGGTATCAAGGCCAACCCGCCGGAACAAGGGTTGATGCGGCTGGTTACGCACTGGCAAGTGGGTGCGGCCGAAGTGGAACGTATTGCCCAAGCTCTGGCTGAACTGATCACCGCCTGATCGGGCTGGATGCGACATTTGCCGCTGACGAGCGGGCCGGTAATCTGCCATTTTTGGCTTTGCTGGCTCGCCCGTGCTGTACTTGAACGATTGCCTACTGCCAGCGGAGCCTTCCTGCATGGATGATGACGATATCGAAGATCGCAATCAGTTTCAGCAACTCGCTCCTCTGGTTTTTGCACTGCGCGAAGCAGGTCTGCCTACCCGCTGGGCCCGCAGCGATCTGGCAGTGGAGTTGATGGCGGAAGGTATCGCGCTGGACAAGGTGGTCTGGCGGCTAAAGTCGGTCTTTGAGGCGGGCACCATCAAGGATGAGGTCTATCGCCTGTCGGCTCACGACACCGCTTTGCGCCGGTTTGAATCGTTGTTGCACTTGCAGGGTACAGGCCAGCTATCAGCTACTCAGGCTGCCGAACTGGAAGAATCGCGCGCCATGGTCGACGATGAAACCAAAGACCCGCTGCCGTAACTGCATGCCGGGTCAGATCACCTGGGCCAGGGCCGGGCTGTCCACGAGCGTTGCTGCGAATTCGCCGGGCAACATCGGGGCGAAGCGCGCCGGTTCTGGCCACTAACGGGATCAGCGGTTTTTTGCCAAGGAGTACCCTTATGAGTGCGACACTGCTAGACCTTGAAAAAGTGCGGAATCAGCTTGATACCTGGGAGGTGGAAATCAATACCGAGCTGCGCGATCCGCCGACGAATGAGTTTCAGCACGAAATGCGTACCAGGCATGGAGGGCAGATCAAGGAATGGATCAAGTCACTTGAGCATGAACGGGACCACTTGCAAACCCGTGAGACCAAACCCAATGGCCATGCCCATGTACCCGGCCGCGCAGAAGACGATTTATCGCCCCCACGCCTGCGGCATGCGGAAGATGCCGAAACCGTAGCGCGGATTTACTCCACCCTGGGTTATTTGCGTAGCGAAATTGGCCCCGGTTGAATAGAACGAACGTGGCCTGAGCGTGCGGATAAAGACCTGCCGCATGGGCTACAACCCGGAAAAAAATAGCCGCATTGCGGCCATTTTCGCTTCCCGCGGCAAGTGTTTCAGGCAATCGGCCAGCCCAGACGCCGGGTGAGCTTGCCCATTAACCAGGCCGGGCCGATCAGCAAATAAGCCAGGTCGGTAAAGAACGAAGGGCGTCGACCTTCAATGATGTGGCCGACAAACTGGCCGATCCATGCCAGCACAAACAGGCCCAGCGCCGATACCCACAGTCCGTGCAGTCCGGCGGCGTTCAAAACCGCGATGACCAGCCATGTATTCAATGCCAGCCACAGCAGCATGGTCAGCCCGAGGCGATACGACAAACGAGTGTAAAACCCTAGCGTCGCCGCCATCGCCAGCAGCGCCCAGAAGCCTTGCAGTGGCAGTGGCGAGGGAATCGTCCAGAGCATGGCCAGCGCGCACCATAAAATGACGGGCACGCAAATCCAGTGGATGGTTTGATTTGTGTGGTTGCGGTGATCGCCGCTATAGGCATCGAACCACTGGTTGGCGGTGCGCATAGGCATCTCATTCAGTCAGATGCCAGAGTGTAGCCATGCCGTTTGAGTGGCGCCTATGCGCAGTGCAGCATGCTGGCGTTTGAAACGCCAGCCGTGCGAGAGGGCAGGAGGAGTGGTGAGCTAATCCGGTTTAGAACAACACAAAAAAGCCATCAACAAAATACAGCACACCGACCAGCCCGACCGGCAGCGCCGACAGCCACAGCACCTTGCGCTTGAACAAACCGGCAATTGAGGAGATCAGAATCGCCACTTGCAGGAAGATCACCGCAATACCAAACGGCTTGCCGTGGCGTTGCGCGTCGTCCCGTTGGGCTTCCAGCCCGCGTGCCAGGTCTTCAATGTGGTGCTTCTCGGTGTCGTACTGCTGCACCTTGCTGCTGTAGTCGGCGATTTTTGCGTCGTAGGCCGCGCTGGCCTTGTTATCTACCGGCAATGCGTCACGCTGCAACACCAGATTGTCGCGCTGGATCTGGTACAGATACTGTTTGACGCCCTTGGCTTGGTAGTAGGCCCACTGATCCGACGCCTGAGCCTGGCTGATAACGCCTTTGGTGGAGTAACCGCCGCCCTTGAAGGTCGACAACGTGGCACACACCGCCAGAATGACCGTGGTCAGTGCCAGATAATTCAGCCATGGATCTTTCTTTTCTTCGCTCATGTTCTGTCCCTTTTTTTGAATGACCAATGGATACGGCGGCAGATTGTGGCGTGCTGGATCGTGCTTGGCTGTAACGACGTGTGAAAGCGGGCGCAAATGCAAAAGGGCGCCGGAGCGCCCTGTGATGCGGGTTACAAAAACGATGCGGCAAGTGGCTTAGAACTCGCGAAACGCCTTGTGGCAGGCGGTACAGCTTTCTTCCATGGCCTCGAACTGCGGGCGGATCTGCGCCGGGTCATTAGTTGCAGCCAGTTGCTGCAATTTGGCGGTATTGTCCTGCAGCTTCTGGGCCGCAGCGTGAAAATCTTGCGGCTTTTCCCAGATATTGGGTTTGGCGTCGGTTTTGCTGCTGTCGTCTTTGTTTACCGGCACAAAATACGGCCACGGTTGGGTCGACAACTGCTGCAGCTTGGCTGCATTGGCAGCAAAAGTCTGCGCATTCCAGGTTGCATTGCCTTTCAACATATCGCGCATGCTCTGGCTGGTTCTGAGCATTTCCTTGAACACCTGTTTGCGTTTGTAGACCGGCGAATTCGGGTCTTCGTGCGAACAGCCAGCCAGCAAGAAGGCAAGGCACAGGGCAATAACGGGCAGCTTTATCAATTTCATTGTGATCAGATCAATTTGGTTTGCTAAAAAAGTCGGCACGCACTGCGGACCACCAGCGCCGCCACGGGCGTAACTGGCGATTGGTCCAGCGTCGGATGCGGGCGATCAGCAGATACACCACGCGATAAAGTTTTACGGTCCGCAATGTTGGGCGGCAGGCCTGTTCGATCAGGGCAACACAGCCAAACTCCAGTGTTTTGAGGGTTACGTACAGCGCTGCGCCGACGAACCAGCGACCCTGGACGGTCCAGTATACGCAGATCAGCTTGAGCAGATTGGCCAGCGCAATGGGCATGAGCATGCAGGCGACGGCTTGCCAGGGCGACCTGCGCTGCAACCAGCGTACCAGCAGCGTTCCCCACTTTTGCCACACCGGCTTTGCAGAGCCAACACAAGGGCGAGTGGCAAAGTCCACCACGCGCGGCGGGCGGGGCGGCCAGATGGTGAGCTCATGGTACAAGCGGGAAGGGGGCCAACATCGGAGCATAGCAGGGTAGGCCGCAGATTCATGACGAAGACCGGAAAAAACCGGCTTTTCCCCTCATGCCAGACAAAAGAAACGGTACTCAAGCGCGTGCCGGAGTACCGCCAGTGAACAACAAGGGGAATGCCCTCATACAACGCACATTGACCTGCGGGCGATGACAAGCGCGGGCAAAAAAGCTGAAACCCGCGCCGGATGTGCACCGGAGCGCCTGGCTAGCCGTTGTGCAATCTCACAATGTCTGCCAACGGCAAATAAAATAATCAGCGCGGAGTTATAACAATGGATGTAGATGTCTCGGTCGAAACCGGCGAACGTCGGCTCAATCAAGCAGTAGGGATGTTGGTGCTGTGTTTTTCGGTGATTCTGGGTTTAGCCAAAATCAAGGACGACAATATCGTCCAGGCGATGCAGCTAAGCAAAATGCAGGCGGTGGATACCTGGAACGAATATGAAGCCACCAAGCTCAAGCTTCATCTTCTTGCAAACTCTGATCTGCTACTATCTGCGCTTTTGTCTGGACCCAAAGCCGCCACCGCCCATGCGCAGATCGCCGGGGAAGAGGCGCACTACCAGGCAGAACTACCGCAATTGAAGGCCAGTGCCGAAACTCAGGATGCGGGCTACAACAAACTAAACTACCGTGACGACCAGTTTGATCTGGCAGACGCCATGCTGGGTATTGCCATGGCCTTGGCGGGGATTACCGCCTTGACCCGTTTGCGCTGGATGCTGGGAGTGAGCCTGGTATTTGGTATCCTCGGGACGGCGTTTGTGCTGGCTGGCTTTAACGGCTGGGCTTTGCATCCAGACTGGATCGTCAATCTGCTCAGCTGAGCGATACCGTCGTCTGGCTCCGGCGGTGGCCGCGGTAAGTGGGGTGAATCAGCGCCCCGGTTGTAATAAACAAGGTCAATAACAATGATGAATCTGAACCGCTTCCAGTATTTGCCACGCCAGGTGGTGGAGTCCGGCAATCGCTGGGATTGGGCCTTGCTGCCGCTGGTGTTGTCTGCGCTGGTTTTGCTGGGCTACGGCGCTTCGCAAATGGCCACGCCCTACCAGTTGGGGCAGACGCTGGCCATTTCGCTTGATCCAACTTATCTGCCGTACTATCTGTTGCGCACCATCTTGCGCATGTTTATTGCCATGGCCGCATCGCTGGTGTTTGCCTGCGTTTTTGCCGCGCTGGCCGCCAAGGTGCGCGCCGCCGAGAAAGTGTTGATTCCGCTGCTGGATATCTTGCAGTCGATTCCGATTCTGGGCTTTCTGTCGATCACGGTGACCGGGTTTATCGCGCTATTCCCAGGCAATTTGCTGGGCGTTGAATGTGCCGCCATTTTTGCGATTTTTACCTCGCAAGCGTGGAACATGGCGTTCAGCCTGTATCAGTCGCTCAAAACCGTACCGACAGAACTGCAAGAAGCCGCACGCGTATTCCAGATGTCGGGCTGGCACCGTTTCTGGCGTCTCGAGTTGCCGTTTGCCATGCCAGGCCTGCTGTGGAACATGATGATGTCCATGTCCGGCGGCTGGTTCTTTGTGGTGGCCTCGGAGGCCATCTCGGTCTCTAACCAGGATATCAAACTGCCAGGCATGGGCTCGTACATTGCCGCCGCGATTCAGGCGCAAAACCTGACCGCCATCGGCTGGGCGATCCTGGCGATGCTGATCGGCATTTTGTTGTACGACCAATTGTTCTTCCGCCCGCTGCTGGCTTGGGCAGACAAGTTCCGTTTTGAAGAAACCGGCGGTGGCTCGGCTCAACAGTCCTGGTTGCTGACCTGGCTGCGTCGTACCGACCGTATGCAAGGCACCGTACGCTGGGCGCTGACGCTGATTGACCGCAGCTTCAAATACTTCCGTAAAAAGCATGACGGCACATCGATCATGGCGCGGGTGTCTACCCGTAGCTCCACGGCAGAGCGCGTGTTCGACGCCCTCATCGCTGCGCTGAGTTTGTTTGCAGTGTATCGCCTGGGTTATTTCATTCTGGGCGAAGTGGGTATCGGCGAAGTCGGGCACGTGTTCTTGCTGGGTATTTACACCTTGATCCGCGTGATGATCCTGATCGCGCTAGCCGCGGTGGTGTGGGTGCCGATTGGGGTGTGGATAGGCATGAACCCGCGCTGGGCTGATCGCTTGCAGGCGGTAGCGCAGTTCCTGGCGGCTTTTCCGGCCAATCTGGTGTTCCCGCTGGCCGTGGTGATTATCGTCAAGCTGAACCTGAATCCGGATATCTGGTTGTCGCCGCTGATCATTCTGGGCACGCAGTGGTACATCCTGTTCAACGTGATTGCCGGGGCGTCGAGTATTCCGACCGAGTTGCGTTATGCAGCGCAAAATATTGGTCTGAGCGGCTGGCTGAAATGGAAACGCTACATGCTGCCAGCGGTGTTCCCCAGTTTTGTGACCGGTGCCATTACCGCCAGTGGTGGTTCATGGAACGCCAGTATCGTGGCCGAATACGTGAGCTGGGGGCACACCACGCTCGAAGCGCATGGCTTGGGTAGTTACATTGCCCACATGACCGCCGTGGGGGACTTTCCGCGCATTGCGCTGGGTATCGGCGTGATGTGCGTATTTGTGATGGGGCTGAATCACTTCTTGTGGCGCCGTCTGTATCGCATTGCTGAAGAACGCATGCACTTCTGATGCGCTGGCGCGCCAGCAAGCCGGTATCCCGAATTTGAGTGGCCAGCGTCGGCTGGCCGCCTGAACTGACAAAGCGTACTAACCCCGCGCCACCAAGCAGGCGTAGAGGAGAAAAGAATGGCGAATGCATTGATTGAACTGAAAGGTGTCGGCAAGTCGTTTCGTTCTGCCGACGGCTCGCAACGCGCGGTGCTGGAAGACGTGGATTTTGTCCTGCAAGAGGGCGAGATCGTGGCGTTGCTGGGCCAGTCCGGCTCGGGTAAATCGACCCTGCTGCGCTTGATGGCCGGGTTGATTTCTGCCGACAAAGGCGACGTGCAATATCGCGGCCAGCCGTTGTATGGCCCAACCCGTGGCGTCTCGATGGTGTTTCAGTCGTTTGCCTTGTTCCCCTGGTTAACCGTGCAGCAAAACGTCGAATTGGGTCTGGAAGCACGCGGCGTGCAGCAGGAAGAACGCGAAAAACGTGCTGAAGACGCGATCGAGCTGATTGGCTTGTCCGGCTTTAACGGCGCCTTGCCGCGCGAATTGTCGGGCGGCATGCGTCAGCGCGTGGGCATTGCGCGGGCGCTGGTGGTTGAACCCGATATCCTGCTGATGGACGAAGCCTTCTCCGCCCTGGACGTGCTGACCGGCGAGCAACTGCGCGACGATATGCTGGAGCTGTGGGAAAGCAAACAGACGCCCATGAAGGGCATTCTGGTGGTTTCGCACAATATCGAAGAAGCCGTACTGATGGCCGACCGCGTACTGATTTTCGCCAGCGATCCGGGCCGGGTACGCGCCGAGTTGCGCATCTCGCTACCGCGTCCGCGTAATCCGGAAAGCGTCGAAGTGCGCAGCCTCATCGATGAGGTCTACGCCTTGATGACCGCTCGCGCGCGCGCTGGTCGCACCACCGAGGGCACCCACGAATTGCCGTTGGCCTACCGCTTGCCGGAAGCCGACGTCAGTCGCATGGAGAGCTTGCTGGAGCTGTTGTCCGAGCCGCCATTCAATGGCCGTGCCGACTTGCCAGCGCTGGGTGAAGAAACCGAGCTGACCGATGATGAGTTGCTGCCCCTGGCCGAAGCCCTGCAATTGCTGGGGCTGGCGCAAGTGGCGCATGGCGATATCGCCATTACGCCGCTGGGCCATCGTTACGTGCAGGCCGAAAACACCATGCGCCAGGAGATTTTTGGTCAACAACTGCTGACGCATGTGCCGCTGGCCGCGCATATCCGCCACAGCCTGGAGCAAACCGAATCGGGCGAATTGCCAGAACAGGCTTTCCTCAAGCTGCTGCGCGAATCGCTGGATCAGGAGGAAGCCGAGCGCGTGCTGCAAGTGGCCATCGAGTGGGGCCGGTATGGCGAAGTCTACGAATACGGCTTCCATACCGGGCTGATCGCTTTGCCTGAGCAAGACGAAGAAGAAACCAACACTGCGGATTCCTGATGCAACGCTCGGACCATCCGCTTGAGAGTCCCGGCCTGACCAGCGAGTTGCGCCAGGCCGTGGCATCGCGTACATCCTGGGTTAGCGCCTGGGTGAATCTGGTGTTAGGCGCCGGGCAGATCGTGGTCGGCGTGTTCGCCCACTCGCAAGGTTTGATTGCGGATGGTTTGCATTCGCTGTCCGATCTGGTGGCCGATTTTGTGGTGCTGTTCGCCAACAAACACAGCCACAAAGCCGCCGATGACGATCATCAGTACGGCCACGCACGCTTCGAGAATGCCGCTTCGCTGGCGCTGGGTGTGATCTTGCTGGTGGTCGCAGCAGGCATGCTGTGGGGTGCCGTTGGCAAAATCCAGAATCATGAACTGATCCCCAAGGTGCATGCCATTGCGCTGTGGATCGCCGTGATCGCCATCGTCACCAAAGAGTCGTTGTTTCGCTACATGCTGCGCGAAGCCAAGCGAGTGAATTCGTCCATGCTGGTCGCCAATGCCTGGCATGCGCGCTCCGATGCGGCTTCTTCCGTAGTGGTGCTGGTGGGCGTGGCGGGCAATCTGGCCGGTTATCCGGTGCTGGACCCGTTGGCCGCGGTGATTGTGGCGGTGGTAGTGGGGCGCATGGGCTGGTCGTTCAGCTGGGATGCGCTCAATGACCTGATGGACCGCGCTTTGCCGCTGGATGACGTGCACAAGATTCGCCAGGCGCTGGAAACCACGCCCGGCGTGCTGGATGTACATGATCTGCGAACCCGCAAAATGGGCGATCAGGCGCTGGTGGACGCCCATCTGGAAGTCGCCCCGCGCATCAGCGTGAGCGAAGGCCACCATATTGCAGTGCTGGCGCGGCAAGCCGTATTGGCGCATTTTCCGGTGCTGGATGTGCAAATTCATATCGATCCGCGTGAACAGACCGAATCCATCGACCCCAGACTACCTGCCCGTGAACAAGTGTTGGGCGTGCTGGCCAGCGCACTGACGCAATTGTCGCCCTGCGATTGGGATATCACCCTGCATTATGTGGACGGGCGCTTGAGCGTGGCGTTGCAGTTGGCAGCAGAGGGGGCAACAGTGGATGAAATTGCCCTTCGTACTTATCTGAACACGACCTTAGGCGTGCCGGTTGATCTGACCGTCTGGCGCCGCGAGTCTGTAACTCACCCGGTGCAATAGGCTGCGTTGCGAGTATTTGCCAATAACCTGACCACACCATGAAAACAGCCCCGGCAAGAAGGGGCTGTTTCTGTTTTTACGTCAGCAGAAGCTTAGATCTTGAGCCGATCCACGATCTGGCCTTTGACCAGATGGGAATCGACGATCTCATCGATATCTTCTTCGTCCACGTAACGGTACCAGGTGCCTTCCGGATAGATAACCAACACCGGGCCGTCATCACAGCGATCCAGACAGCCCGCCTTGTTGATACGCACCTTGCCCGGACCATTGAGCTTGAGTGCTTTTACGCGATCTTTGGCATAGGCCTGCATCTGCGAAGCACCGCAATCATTGCAGCTGCTTTCACCTGGACCACGCTGGTTGGTACAGAAAAACACATGATGTTTGAAAAAGCTCATGGGGTAAGTCCCTCAGTCAGTGCGTTCAGGTTAATGATGCGCCACTGGTGCAATGTGTGCGGTAACAAAGAACGGCAGTTCGCCAATGCGGTCAGGCTGCACGGCGTCGATAAAACGCATGTCATCCACGTGGCACTCGGCAAATAGCTCCCGGGCAAAGGCGACCACTTGTTCGGTTTCGTCCAGCGGCGCCAATGGCCAGACGTAACCTTCCCAACGCTCGCTGTCTTCTTGCGCGCTAAAGGTAATGCGGATTTCACCGGGCTCATGCGCGGCAATGGTCACCACCGGCGTGCGACCTGCGGTGCGAATGCTGCGCAGTGCGTTGCTGGCTGCCACCTGCAAACGGGTTTCCAGTTGCGTGATCCGACCGCTTTCCTGCGCTGCCAACCAGGTTTGCGGCACCCGTGGAATGGCAAACAGGGTAACGCCAGCGGTTTGCAATTGTTTACCCAGTTCCTGTGCCAGCGGCACGCCCCAGGCACTCACCTGACCACCCAGTTTGACGGCCGGAGCCGCTGTTTTCTTCTGGATCGCAACGCCTACCAGGTAGCGCAGAAACACGCCTTCATCTTTTAGTGGCACTGGCGCTTCGGCAAAGTTCACCGGCAAACCGCCACTGGCGTACTGCAATTGATCGCGCCAGCGGGTCAGTTGCGCCGGGTTGATTTCTGCCAGTTGTTCCGGATGAGCCAGCTGCGCGGACAGCCATACATCGGCATCTGTAGCAAAAATGTCATGATTTTTGAGCATTTTGGTGACCGCATCCAGGTCATTCAGCTTGCCTGGCAGGTTGGTTTGACCCTTCACGCCAGCGACCAGAACCACCGGAATCGCAAATGGAACTGCCCATTGTTCGTTGTAAGACTCTGGCTGTTCAACGGCCTTGCGCAACGATTCCCATAGTATGCTGTAAGCATATTGTGACGGTGCCTGCGTCAGGGCAGCATGCAGGGCGCCGTGGTCATTTGCCTGTAAAAGCTCACAAATCAAGGCGTCCAGCGCGCCGCGTTTCAGTTTGACCTGTTCCGCGTCACGTTCGGTTAACAACGACATCAGCGCGCGAATGGCCGGGTTGTTGGCGTTCACGCGAGGGTACAACCGGGGGTCTGGCAGCGTCATGGCGGTATCTGGCAAAAAGACAAAATTATACGCTCTTGCTGTAAATTACTGGTCTTGCAAATCGGTTTTTCCATGCCCTTGAATTGTTTGACAATCCAGGCCAATTTCGATAGATTCAAAGGCCTGTTGGGATGCAGCAGCTGCGTCTTGATAGTTTCTCCTTTGTAGATGTTGTTGGTGGACCCGGGGCTTAACGTCCCCGGGTTTTTTTTCGCCCGGAGTTTATCTGCCATGTCTGACGCTGTTTTGATCAATCAAGCCATGTTGGCCGAGCTGGCTGCCCAAGCCGCTGCCGCCCCGCGCTTGCGCAAGAATCTCAACTTTCATGCGGCCAATGAAACGCCTTGCCACCGCCTGCTCAATGCTTTGCAACCCGGTACCTACGTGCAACCGCACTGTCATCTGGACAGCAGCAAAGAGGAATCCATCATCGCGTTGAGCGGCCGTTTGGGATGTCTGATTTTTGACAGCAACGGTAAGGTTTTGTCGACCTGTGTGTTGGCACCGGGCAGCGATGTCGTGGGGATCAACATTCCACCGGGCGTTTTTCATAGTCTGGTGGCGCTGTCAGCGGACTCTGTGTTTTTTGAGAGTAAACAAGGACCGTACGTACCAATTGCCGTTGCAGAAAAATCGACCTGGGCGCCAGCAGAGGGCGAAGCCGGTTGCGCGGATTACCTTGAGTTTATGCTCGGTCACTTCAACTGAGCTGACGCGGGCAGATTTTCCCGCGCAAAGCGGAATGGCCAACCGGTAGCGCCGCTAGTTGCTGGCGCGCTCGGTAAAGGTGTCGATGCCTTCAATCACGCCGGGCTGGATATCCAGCCGCGCCACGTTGGCGTTAGGTGGGCCGTGGCTGGCCCAATCCACCATTTCATCCACCCCATTGGCGTTGCCTTCGACATGGATCTCCACCGTGCCGTCATGCCGATTGCGCACCCAGCCATACAGGCCCAGCCGTTTGGCTTCAAGGCAGGTGGCAAAGCGAAACCCCACTCCCTGAACATGTCCGTGGACCAGCAAGCGTTTGGCAACGGTCATTGTTCCGGTTCCTTTGCGCGGGCAATACAACTGTGGAGTGGCAGTTTGCGGGCAGGCTTAGTGCGGGATGTGTCCGCCAAACAAGCCGATTGCGCCAATGATGATGAGATAGATCGCCACAATGAAATTGAGCAAACGCGGCATGATCAGAATCAGGATACCGGCGATCAACGATACCAACGGGGCAAGATAGAGCTGGATATTCATGCACGTGCTCCTTGAAGGGCTGTCGGTTTTATAAATGACACCAGCAAGAACGGCAAGTTGCGTTGTTGCAAATCTCTTATACATGCATTGTGTTATGGGTAGCATGCTTGTAATGCAAGATACCTTGTTGTATAAAGCTCTCACGAAATCGGTGACGGCTGCCGAAGGGGAATAAACCAGGAATGAAGACGCAACTCAAGAAGGGCGCATTGGATATGTGCGTGCTGGCCGTACTGGCGCAGGGCGATAGCTACGCGTGGGCGATTGTTAACCAGCTGGCTGCCAGCATGGAGATCAGCGATGGCACCATTTATCCGTTGATGCGGCGGCTGCAGGATGAAAACTGGGTGTCTACTTATCTGGTTGAATCCAGCTCTGGCCCGTCCAGAAAATACTATCGGCTGACTGATGCTGGTCTGGAAAGCCTGGGGCAAATGCGCCAGGAGTGGAATGAATTCGTTACAGAAGTAGAAGGCGTCCTGAACGCCGCGCATAACGGGAGAGAACGCGAATGAACCAGAAAACGTTTTTGCTGCGGCTACGCGCCGGGCTCCAGCGTTTACCGGCGAAAGACATCAACGAAATCGTCAGTGATTACGAAGAATTTTTCCGCGACGGCACGGCAGAAGGGCATACCGAAGAAGAAATCGCCGCGCGGCTGGGTGATCCGGAGCGCATTGCCCGCGAATTGAACGCGCGCTCGCAGCTGCAGAACTGGGAAAAGCGCAAATCGTTCCGTTCGCTGTGGGGCGTGGTTATGGCCTATGCCGGGTTGGGCGCGCTCAATTTTGTGCTGGCTTTCCCTTTGTTGTTCTGGCTGCTGCTCTTGACCTGCGGGTTTATCACGGCGGGCAGTCTGCTGCTGGCTGGGTTGATCTGCACCACGCTGGGCGTGACTCAATGGGCCTTTGGCTGGCCCGATAGCGAAAAAGTGGTGGTTTCGCACAAGCATCAGAAAAACATGGCTTCGGGCTCTGCCTCGATCATCATTGGTGACTCGGGCGTTGAAATCATTGGTAACGATGCGCAGGCGGTAAAGAACGCCGTCGACAAGGCCAGTGGTTCGGGCAGTTCGGTCAAAATCATTGCGGACAAAAAGAGCGGCACCGCATTGATTGATATCCAGGACAAAAATGGCTCCGTGCATATCTCTACCAGCAAACTGGCGGTAGATAGCGCTGACGATGCTGCCGATGCTGCTGCAGACAAAGCTGAAGCCGCAGCCGACAAAGCGGCCGAAGCGGCGGATCGTGAGGCAGACAAAGCAGAAGAAGCGGCCGATAAAGCGGCAGCAGCAGCGGATAATCCTGGCGACAAGCAAGCCGTGAAGGCCGCTGCCGATGCCGCGCGGGCCAAAGCGGCCGCAGCACACGCGGTGGTAGAAAAAGTGGCGGCCCAGCGTGAAGCCGAAGCCAAGGCACAACAGGCTGCTGCGGCGGCAGATCGGGCGGCGGCAAACCTCAACAAGTCGGCCAGCGCTGCCGATGACGACGAGGATGGTCCTGAAGTCGTCAAAAAGGTGCTGCATATTGGCAACGATGGCTACGACAAAAAGCTGTTGCCGATTGGCCTGGCACTGTTGCTCAGTGGTGGTTTAGGCATTGTGATCGCCGTGTTGCTGGCACGCTGGACTGCGCGTCTGGTCAGCCGTTTTATCCGCTATCAACTTGATTTGCTGGGCGTAAACAAAGCGGAGCAAACCGCCTCCTGATGATTGCGCCAGTCTGATCGCCTCGCGGGCCGGAGCCTATGCTGATAGAATTCCGGCCTTCGCAAGGTGTCCACAGCAATGTGGGTGAAACTGGGAATCAGGTGCGCCGTATCGATCAACCTTTGTAACGGGTTGATTTCAAATCGCTAATCCTGAGCTGCCCCCGCAACGGTAAGTCGTATCGAAAGCGTTCAAACAGGCCACTGACTCTTCACTAAAGAGTTGGGAAGGCGAACGCTGGAGCGACCAGCCCGGAGACCGGCCTTGCGTTAAAACGCACGCAATGTGCGCAACAAAGGCGGAAGGCGCGGGGTGCGGCTGGACGATGATCTGGCTCGGGCTAATCCCGGCGCTGCCGATCGCGTGTCTTCCGGAATATATTTATCGCCTGCGTGGGGCAGGCATCAGGAAGGCACCATGTCCACATTAAAAAAACATCCACTTCGCTTCACGCCGCTGGTTCTGGCGCTGGCCGCAACCGTCGCTTTTGCTGACGACGCCAGCGTACAACCCGTCATGGTCGTGACCGCAACGCGTATCGCCGCCAATCCGGACACACTTTCTAGCGACACCACCGTGCTGACCGCCACGCAATTGGCCAACAGTGGCGCGCAAACGCTGGGAGAAGCGCTGGCCACGGTGCCTGGTGTGCAGTTCTCTCGCTCTGGCGGTTTTGGCCAGCCAGCCAGCTTGTATATCCGCGGTGCCAATGCCAACCAGACGCTGGTGCTGGTCGATGGCCAACGCATGGGCTCGGCGACCTTGGGCGGCACGTCGTTTGATTTGATCCCGATTGCCAGCATTGATCACGTGGAAATCCTGCGTGGCCCGGCATCCAGTTTGTATGGCTCGGATGCGGTCGGCGGCGTGGTGCAGATTTTCACCAAGCGCGGTCAAGGCGCACCGCATGTGTGGGGTGGTGTTGAGTACGGCACCGACAGCACCTGGGGCGCCAACGCAGGTTTGTCGGCGTCGCAAGACGATACCCGCATCAGCCTGGGTGTGAGCCACAAGGAAAGCGAAGGCTTCAATGTGACCAAGCCTGCCAACACCTTCTACTACGAGCCGGATCGCGACGGCTGGCATCAAACATCGGCCAACTTCGATCTCTCGCATTTCTTTGGCGAAAGAAACGAACTGGGTATTCGCGGCCTGTATGTACAAAGCGACTCGGCATTTGACTCCGGTGGCCTTCCGCCTAACCCGTGGACGCGTGAAACGCAGACCAATCTGTCCGTTTACAGTCGCAACCAGATCACCGACGCCTGGAAGAGCACGCTGACGATTGGCCAGTCGCAAGATCAATCGCATGCGAATTCGTTCGACTACAACACCTTCCTGCCGTACACCAGCCGGTTTGATACCCGCCAGAAGCAAGTGAGCTGGGAAAACCGCATTGATAGCAGCGTCGGTAACTGGCTGCTGGGTCTGGAATACCTGAACGAATCGGTCACCAGCACCGCAACTTATGACGTCAACAGCCGCATCAACCGCGCCGCGCTGGCCGGTTGGCAGAATGACTTTGGCGATCATCATCTGCAAGCCAATATCCGTGCAGAAAACAACTCGCAGTTTGGCGATCAGACCACCGGCAATATCGGTTACGCCTGGAAGTTTGCCAAGCAGTGGCAATTCACCGCCAACGCTGGCACCAGCTTCCACGCGCCGACCTTCAACGATCTTTACTTCGATTGTGGCTACGTTTGCTCCAACCCGAACCTGCAGGCAGAAAAAGGTCGCTCGGCTGATCTGGGCTTGCGTTGGGATGCGGCGGGCTGGAACACCACGCTGGTCGGCTTCGAAAATCGTATTCGCAACCTGATCGTGCTGGATGCCAATAACAACTACATTCCGGAAAACCTGAGTGAAGGCAAAATTGTTGGTGCAACGCTGACCACCCAAGGCAAGCTGGCCGGGCTGGATATCGGCGGCAGCATTACCCGGCAGAATCCGTTTGATGCCGATACCGGTTTGTTGTTGCCGCGCCGCGCCAAGTTGTTTGGCGATGTGACAGTAGCGCAAAGCATTGGTATGTGGCGCTGGAATGCCGATCTGCAAGCGTCGGGCCAGCGTTATGACGATGCAGCCAATACCGCTGCCAACGAAATGGGCGGATACGGCATCCTGGGCTTGGGTCTGGATTACAAGATTGCCAAAACCTGGAAGGCCGGCCTGCGCATCAACAACGTGTTTGACCGCGACTACGAACTGGTCAAAAACTACAACGTGCAAGGCCGTGCTTACTTTGTCACGCTGTCGTATGACGGTGCGGGCTTCTAAGGCGCACGCCACCGCTTGACGCAATCCGTTGTGTTTTAGCGATACCCGTAGCCCGGAGGATGAATCGGTTGCAATGCCGATAGCATTTCCGGGCTACAGTTTTATCCATTAGATGGCAGGTTGGGGCTGTGCCAGCCGCGTCAGTGGCCAGTCATCGTGCAATTCGTTTTTTCTGCCAATTGCAGTGCTGATTGGCGCAACCTCAGGACAACCATAAAAATCATGCTCGCCTTTGATATCTCGCCACTTGATGCTGACTTGGGCTTGGCCCTGCAACACCGCTTTGATCGCAAAACCAAACCGCTGGGCAGCTTGGGGCAACTGGAGAAACTGGCGGTACAACTGGGCCAGATCCAGCAGCGGCTTGATCCGCAAATCAACAAGCCGGCCATGCTGGTGTTTGCGGGCGATCATGGGCTGGCCCAGGCTGGTGTGAGCCCGTATCCGGCGGAAGTCACACCCCAAATGGTGCTGAATTTTCTGGCGGGTGGTGCGGCAATCAGCGTGCTTTGCCGCAGCAACAACATGAGTTTGCAAGTGGTGAACGCGGGCGTGAATGCGGAGTTCGTACCACATCCGTTACTGATTGATCGTCCGGTGGCCAAAGGCACCGCTAATAGTCTGAACGGCCCGGCAATGAGTCGTGAGCAAGCGCTGCTGGCGATCAGCACCGGTGCCCGCATCGTCACCGAACAGGTTGAGGCGGGCAGCAACGTGCTGGGCTTTGGCGAAATGGGCATCGGCAATACCTCTGCCGCAGCACTGATCATGGCGCGTTTGACGGGCGAGCCCGTCGTGGCGTGTACCGGGCGTGGCACGGGTCTGGACGATGCCGGCCTGATACGCAAGATTGACGTGCTGCAGCAAGTGCTGGCCAGACATGAGTCCGTCCATGACCCACTGGACGTATTGGCGGCGTTTGGCGGCTTTGAAATTGCCATGCTCACCGGCGCCTATCTGGCCGCCGCCAGCCAGCGGGTTGCAATTGTGGTCGACGGCTTCATCGCCACTTCTGCACTGCTGGTGGCCAGTCGCATTGTGCCGGGCGTGCTGGATTACTGCATTTTCAGTCACTGCTCCGGCGAAAATGGTCACAAGCTTTTGTTGCAGCACCTGGGCGTGCAGCAACCGTTGCTGGATCTGGGTTTGCGGCTGGGCGAGGGCAGCGGTGCAGCACTGGCATTGCCGCTGGTGCGCGCCGCAGCCGACTTGCTCAATCAGATGGCATCGTTCGATGAGGCCGGGGTGAGTGAGCGCGGTGCGTAATACGCTGCGGCATTTCTTTTGCGCTCTGGGTTATTTCACCCGCGTGCCGATCCCCGCGTGGGTGGGTTATCAGAGCGATGATCTGGATCACGCCGCCCGCTATTTTCCGCTCGTGGGTTTATTGGTAGGGCTGCTAGCGGCCGGGGTCTGGTTTGTCGCTCACCTGGTGCTGCCGCTGCGCGTGGCTATTTTGCTGAGCATGATCGCCACCATCTGGCTCACCGGTGCATTTCATGAGGATGGTCTGGCTGATTCGGTCGATGGTCTGGGCGGCGGTTATACCCGCGAACGCATGCTGGAAATCATGCATGACTCGCGCATCGGCACCTTTGGCGCGGTTGCGCTGTTGGCCGGTTTATTGCTGAAACTGGAAACGCTCGCCGCGCTGCCCGTAGCGTGGATCGCCCCAGCGATGATCGCCGCGCATGCCTTCAGTCGCCTGGTGGCAGCGAGTTTGCTGGCAACGCTGGATTACGTTCGCCCGGCGGGCAAAGCCAAGCCGGTGGCGACCCGGCTGGCGGGCGCGGGTTTGCTGGTGGCATTGATCTGTGGCGTGGCCGCGCTGGCGCTGTTGCCGTGGCAATGGGCGCTGGCGGCGCTTGTTGCCTGCCTGGTGCTGCGGACGTTGGTCGCTCGCTATCTAGCCCGAACATTAGGTGGTTATACCGGTGACACGCTGGGCATGACGCAGCAGCTGGCCGAACTGCTCTGTTATCTGGTGTGGTGCGCGTGCGCCTTTATCTGATTCGACATTGGCCAGTGCACGGGGGCGAAGGCATCTGTTATGGGCAGCTGGATTTGCCGCTGGCCCAGCCGCTCCAGCCCGAGATGATCGCCGCGTTGCGGCGGCAATTGCCCGCTGCAGCGCCGGTATTCAGTAGTCCCTTGCAACGCTGCCGCCTGCTGGCGGAGCGACTACATCCGGCGCCGAGACTGGACTCACGTCTGCAAGAGCTGGATTTTGGTCGCTGGGAAGGTCAACCCTGGCAGAGCATCGGCGCTGCAGCGCTGGATGACTGGATCGCCGGTGACTACAACGGAACGGCGCACGGCGGCGAGAGTCTGGCGGTGATGCAACAGCGCGTTTGGCAATGGGCCAACACAGCGGCGCAGCAGACTGATTCGGCCGTAGTTGTCACCCACGCTGGCGTGATTCGGGCGCTATGGTCGCGTCATGCGCCGATAGCAGATTGCCTGAAGCAACCTGTACCGCACGGCGAAATCCTCATACTGGACTGGCAATAAACAATGAAACAGCAACAGCACGCGGTGAATGGAGCACGGCCACAACCATGAGCACGACATTGATTCTGGGTGGTGCCCGATCTGGCAAAAGTGCGTTGGCGGAGCGACTGGCCGCGCAAATCGGCGCACCCGTCACTGTGATTGTGACTGCCCAGCCCCAAGATGCTGAAATGAACGAGCGCATTGCGCAGCATCGCGCCCAGCGCCCCGCGCATTGGAAAACCCTGGAAGCGCCCTGTGCTCTGGCCGAAGCGATTGAGCAGACTTGTACTGAAGGCCGCGTGGTGATTGCCGATTGCCTGACCTTATGGCTCAGCAATGTATTGTTCGGTGAGGGCGATGACTGGACGCGAGTGCCAGGGCTGGATTTGCCGCAATTGTTAGCGCAGGAGCGAGCCTTGTTGCTGCAGAGCTTGGGCTCGGTACAAGGTACTTTGCTGTTGGTCAGTAATGAAGTGGGTCTGGGTGTGGTGCCGCTAGGCGCTGGCAACCGGGTTTATGTGGATGAAGCAGGGCGCTTGCATCAGGCGCTGGCCGCGCAGTGCGACAACGTGATCTGGACGGCGGCGGGTTTGCCGCTGATCATGAAAGGGCAAATGCCTGTGTGAACCAGGCCTGGCCAACAGGCGGCACGCAAAAGCTTCGCGCAAAGAAAAAGGCCGCTTGCGCGGCCTTTTAGGGCTTTTTCCGAGGTCAAGAGGAGAGTCAGAATCCCTCGGCTTTTGCCAGCGCTTACAGTACCGGGGTCACGGCACGTTGGGCATAAACTGCAAAACCGGTGGCCGAAGTCTTTTGTACTGCCGCCTTGGTTTGTGCAGTTTGGGTGGACGGGGCAGCGTCCAGCTTGCTTGGGGTTACAGCGCGGAAAGCAAATTGCGCCATACCTTCTGTCTGGGTTGCAGCAACCGGAGCCGATTGGGTAACCGGAGTCACGGCGCGTTGTGCATATTGGGCCAGGCCATCAGCGGCTTGTGCGGCGCCAACTACACCAGCAAAGGTCAAAGTAACGAAAGCGATGTTTGCGAACTTGTTCATGATGTTTCTCCGATATGTTGTTTGATATGCGGTGCTGCTTCTTGGTGCTGCATCCATGAACGTCATGATATTCATTGCTCGCGTGTGGATAAATATCAATACTGTAGTTTGATAGTTTCCTGATAGTTAACAATTACCCCCTTGAAAAGCCGAATTCCAGGACGGGTGGGTAAAATTGTTGCCCGATATCGGTGCAATCGAATGGCGCGATCAATGCTTGGGTCGGGTTGGATGGTTTGAAAACTTTGGGGAAGGCATGGATACACTGGTAAGCATGAAGGTGTTCTGTCAGGTAGCTACGCTAGGTAGCTTTGTTGCCGCCGCCGAGCGCAGCGGGTTGTCCACGGCCATGGTCAGCAAGCATGTAAAACACCTGGAGACCCGACTGGGCGTGCGCCTGTTGAATCGCACCACGCGCAGCTTGAGCCTGACTGGCCCGGGCACCGTGTATTTTGAGCGCTGCCAGCACGCAATCAATGATCTGGAAGATGCCGAGACCTTGCTCAGCCAGAGTGCGGTCAAGCCACGCGGCACGCTGAAGATCAGCGCGCCTGCGGTATTCAGCGTGAACTACCTGGCGCCCGTGCTGGCTGACTACTACGCCCGCTACCCGGAGATGCGTATCGATCTGGATCTAAGCGACCGGGTGATTGATCTGGTGGAAGAAGGATTCGATGCGGCGATCCGCATTTCTGCCTCACCGCATCCGTCGCTGGTAGCGCGGCGGCTGGCGCAAATCAACTTGCTGTTTGTGGCTGCACCAGAGTACCTGGCCAGGCACGGCGCCCCGCGCTCGGCCGATGAACTGGTCAATCATCAGTGCATTACCTACACGTATTCCAACAACGGTAATGCCTGGGTGTTCGACGGGCCGGATGGCAAGTTCTCGGTGAATATCACGCCGCGATTGCGAGTGAATAACGGGGAAATGGCGGTACGGGCGGCGCTGCAGGGCTTGGGCATTACCGTGCAGCCGACCATTCTGATCCAGGAGCATATCCACGCCGGGACACTGGTGCCGATTTTGCTGGATTACCCGCGGCCGCCGATTTCGATTTACGCGGTTTACCCCAGTCGCACCTTTATCTCGGCCAAACTGCGCACCTTTATTGATGTACTGGTCGAGCACTTTGGCGATACCCCGCCGTGGGAAGACGAATCGCTCAAGGCGTATATCAAGTCCAAAGTGCGTGCCCGTCCGCCGATGGCTGAAAGCAAGGTTTGAACTGCTGCTGACCGCTCCAAAAACACTTTGCCCGCTACATATCTCAGGTAGCGGGCAAAGTGTTTGGGCGATGCAGAGCGCTGGCGCCAACCGCATTTATTTGAGTGGCAGCACCTGTCCACGGATTTCACCGCCAGGGTTGGCGGCGGTGTGGACATTGAAGTACCACATGCCAGCCTGCAGTTCTTTGGCTTGATCATCGGTGAGTGTTGCCGTGCCTTCAATCGGGCTGACTAGCGCACCTTTCACCGGCACAGCCACACCCGCGTTGACGCCGGCTGCGGCCGGGCCATGAAAGTGAGCTGCGGTGGCCGGGCCGGTAAGGGCGCTGTAGTTCACCGTGTAGTTCATGACTTTGGTGTCGGTATCGTAGTTGACCTGAACGATACCGGTGCCGTTGCTTTCTTTGGGGGGCACTTCGGTGGCCGCGTTCAAGGTTGCGCTAAATGTCAGAGTGGCGGCAAACGTCGCGCAAGAGGCCATTGCCAGCAGGGCGGCGAGCAGAACAAATCCTTTGCGGTACATGACGATTCTCCTGGACAACAAACAAGGTCGGGTTTGATTGTGTGGTGACATTGCCTCGTGGGCTGGCCTTAGCATAGTCCGCTTTGGCACATTGCCAAGCCGCGGACCGATGTTCACGCCGGTGGGCGGCATGACCACGCCTGAACTAGATCGCCTGGCGCGGGGTAAGCGGGGGCGCTGCCAGGAAAAACCGCTGGGTAAAGGCAAAGCCCGCCAGTACCGGCAGGACAGACAACACCACGGCGGCCATTAACATGCTGGTGGAAGTGGCAAATGGCCCGGTCAGATCGTGATAAACCCCAACCGCCAGTGGCAGTTTGTTCTGGCTGTTCAAGACCACAGCGGGCCACAGATAGTCGTTCCAGGAAGTCACAAAGGTAAGTACGGCCAGCGCCCCGATCATTGGCAAGGTGAGTGGCACGGCTACGCGCCACAGCACTTGCCATTCGCTGGCGCCATCAACCCGCGCGGCATCCAGCGTCTCGCCGGGTAAATCTTCAAAAGCCTGTTTGATCAGAAAAACGCCGAAAGCACTGGCGATATTGGGCAGCATTGCCCCTGCATAACTATCCAGCAAACCCAGCTTGATGCAGGTGATGAAATTGGGAACCAGCATGGTTTCGCTGGGCAACATCAACGTCACCAGCAGCACGCCAAACAAGACCTTGCGACCCGAGAACTGCATTTGTGCCAGCGCGAAACCACAGGGAATGGCCAGCAGCAATACGCCCAGCGTGGTGCCTCCTGCCATGATCAGCGAATTGCGCAGATAGGTCATGAAGGGGATGGCAACCACCACGCGTAAAAACCATTCCGGCGTGATCTGATGCGCCAGAAATCCTTGCGGAAAACGCCACATAAAACTGGTATTGCCGGACAGCGCCACAGCGGTTGCCCAGGCAAAGGGAAAGATCGCAAATAGCGTAAACAGGGCGATCCCGACGGCGCGGCTACTTTGTAGTCCCAAGTGGTGCGTGTGTGTCATGGTCAACCTCCGCGCCGCAGCCAGCCTTGGGGGCCGAACACTCTGAATTGCACCGTGGCCAGCGCCAGGCAAATCAGCGTGATGACCAGGCCAGCGGCGGCAGCCAGACCAAAACGCTGGCCAAAAAAGGCGGCCTTATATACAAACAGCAATGCCGTCGTGGTGTCGCTGGCCCCGCCATGAGCCAGCAGCAGCGGCTCTTGCAAGACCTTGAGCGCGTAAATGGTGGATAACAGCGTGCTCAATAGCACCACCGGTTGCAGCGCAGGCAGGGTAACGTGCCACAGCCGAGCCACGCGGCCTGCGCCATCCAGAATGGCGGCTTCGTGCTGATCCCGCGGCACGGACTGCAAGCCGGCCAGATATAGCACCATGTAAAACCCGAGGTTTTTCCAGAACGAAAAGAAGATCACCGCGCACAGGGCCAGATTGGGGCGACCAATCCAGTCGGGCTGCAGGTCTGCCGGAATCAGGTGCAGGGTTGCCAGCATGGCGTTAAGCAAACCGTCGTAATGAAATATCTGCTGCCACACCACGGCACTGATCGACATGGCGATAATTACCGGCACATAACACAGCGCCCGAATAGCCCCGGCCCCAGCAAACGGGCGATGCAGCAGCAGAGCCAGCAGCAATCCGCCAAGCTGCAATAACGGCACCAGCACCAGAAAGATCAGCGAGTTTTTGAGCGCTGCGCCGAACTCGACCTCATGCCAGGTCAGCATCACAAAATTGGCAAAGCCGTTCCATTGGGTGTGGCCGGTGCGGATGAAGTAATCGGTAAATGCCAGCCAGGCATTGAACCCCACCGGCCAGAGCGTAAAGACCGCGAACACCGCAAAAAACGGCGCAACAAACAGCCAGGCCGTTTGCGGCCGGACACCAGGCAAAGCCATGTTTGAATCCTCTGGAACGGGTCGATCTGCTGCCGACGCCGGTAGAGCACCATCTTATGGGAATTGTTGGTGGCTGCTTAACCCACTACTTTGCCGGGCTTGCCATGTGTGTCAGCAACGCTGCGGTCGCGGTCGCAAATTACGGCATGCTCCGGTTGTTCATTAACGCAAGGGACTGCCATGCCGCGCAAAACAAGGTGGGGGCTGGTTTTGATTGTCGTGGCCGCATTGATCGGTTGGGCAATTTACGCCTGGTTACCGCCCGCCATGCCCAAACCGGGGCAGATTGCCGCCAGCACGCCCAAAGCCCGGCAATACGTGCGCACGCCGTTTCTGGATGACTGGGATCAAGCGGATCTGGCCATCATGGCGGATCACGCACGGCTTAATCCCGATCTGGCATGGCTGGAAGGCCCGACGCATCGGCGGGTGGTGGCACTGACTTTTGACGATGGCCCCAGCCCGTACACGCCAGATTTACTGGATGTACTGAAAAAGCATCATGTGAAAGCGACTTTTTTCTGGATGGGCAAACATCTGGAAGGGCGTGAAGAAGTAGTCCGGCGGGCGCTGGCCGAAGGCCACACGCTGGGCAACCACACTTATGATCATCCGGATATCTCCGGCACCAGCGAAGACTTCTGGTGGGGCGAGCAGATCAGCCGCACCCAGGATATTTACCAGCGCATCATCGGCAAGCGCCCGGTGTTGTTCCGTCCACCCTACGGCAAGATCGACGATGGCGAAATCAAGGCGCTGGGGCAGCATGGCCTGAAGACCATTTTATGGTCGGTGGATACGCAAGACTGGAATAAAAACCGCTGGTTGTTCGGTTCGCATTACATCGAGCGCTGGATTCAGACTTATATCCACCAAGAAGCCATCATCCTGATGCATGACGGCGGCGGGCGGCGTGATCAGACGGTTGAAGCTGTGGACGAGGTGATTCCGTGGCTAAAGGCAGCGGGTTATGAGTTTGTTACCGTGGATGAACTACTTGGCATCAAGCAGGCTTATCAATAATCTGCGGAGCCCAGCTGTTGTTTATCCAGGAGAGTAACTGATGTCCGGTTCCAGGTTTGCCCAAACCCCGGTAGCACCATATTACGCAGTGATCTTTACTTCGCAACGCGATACGTATGACCCCGATTACGATGCCACCGGTGCACGCATGCTGGAACTGGCGGCGCAGCAACCGGGGTATCTGGGTGTAGAAAGCGTGCGCGATGCAGATGGCTTCGGCATTACCGTATCGTATTGGGCCAGTCAGGAAGCCATTGCTCACTGGCGCGCTCACGGTGAGCACCGGGTGGCGCAAGAAAACGGCAAGCGCGACTGGTATGAACACTACGAAGTACGCGTGGCGCTGGTCGAAAGGGCGTGGTCGAAGCGTTAATTGAATTGCGCGCAGGGCGGCGGCGCCACGGAGCCCGCCGCAACCGGTACCTGGTCGATTGGCGCCGGGTAGATCAGGTACGGAGCGTTTCGGATGTTTTGAGCATCTCGATCATGGATGCCACCATGGGCAGCGCCTCATCACGCAGACTGAATTGATCCGGCATGAACAACCAGTTGTTCAGTACGCCGGTAAGAAAACTCAGCAGCAAGCAGTCAGCCCGGGCGACATTCAAGCCTGCCGGCAACTGGCCTTGCAAGATCGCCTGATGCAGCAATTCCTTGCGGCGCTCGGCACCATCTATCGTGGCTTCGCGGCGGCGAACGACGACCGCTTCGATGTCATCGGTGTATTCACACTTGTTAAACAGCACGTCAAAGACTCGGCGCTGGCGCTCGTCGGTTTCGGTATCTTGCAAAACCTGGACTAATGCGTCCTGCAACTGACCTAGCGGATTGGTGAAGTGGCCAGAGGCATCAGGCTGCAGTGCTTCTTCCAGCGGCAGGCAAATGCTGTCCGCCATTGCATTGAAAACAGCTGCCTTGTTCTCAAAGTGCCAGTAAATGGCCCCGCGGGTCAGCCCGGCGGCATCGGCAATGTCTGCCAGTGAAGTGCGTGAAACACCCTTGGCGCTGAATAATCTTTCAGCGGTATCCAGCAGCAGCGCTCGTGTTTCTGCTGCTTCTTCCTTGGTTTTGCGCGCCATCGTCGAACCTTCCCGGTGTAGCGCTGTCATTTCAAACAGCGATATTTAGTTTATGTTTTAACTATTTTTTCTTGTACACTTACCGACTAAATTAATTCTCGAACATACATACATCCGCGAATGTATGTATGTTACTATTGCCACATCGATTACTCAAGCCGCCTGTCCAGGCGGCTTGTTGTGTATGGCAGCCAGATTTTTATTAGCCGCCAGCACGGGTCCGTTTCTCTGTTTTTTTCTGTATTTCTTCAAATTTTCCATGTTGCGGGGGCGCTCATGCGTGCACACACGAACCGGTTTCCTTTACGTTTAATGACGATAGCCGCGCTTGCGGCAATCACTACGCTGGCCGCTTGCGGTGACAAAGGCGCTGCACCCGCAGCGGCTGCGGGCCAGGCGCCTGAAGTCGGTGTGGTGACCATTTCGGCCCAGAATCTGCCATTGGCGGCTCAGTTGCCAGGCCGGGTGAATCCGGTGCGCGTGGCCGAAGTACGTGCTCGCGCCGCGGGCATTGTACTCAAACAGGCCTTTGTGGAAGGCAGCGACGTCAAAGCAGGGCAATTGTTGTTCCGTATTGATCCGGCTCCGCTGCAAGCCACGCTGGATAGCGCTAAAGCCAACGCCGATAAAGCCGATGCCGCACTGGCACAGGCCAAGCTGCAAGAGTCGCGCTACCGCGAACTCGTTCCGGTACAGGCCGTGAGCAAGCAGGATTACGACAACGCCGTGATCGCGGTGAAATCCAGCCAGGCCGATCTGGCCGCAGCCAAAGCCGCCGTGCAAACCGCGCAACTGAACCTGAACTACACCACTGTGACTTCGCCTATTTCTGGTCGCGTGGGCAAAGCCCAGGTGACTGAGGGCGCGCTGGTCGGGCAGGGCGATGCCACATTGATGGCCACCGTGACCCAGACCGACCCGATTTACGTCGACGTTACCGAGTCTAGTACCGAAATCCTGCGTCTGCGCCGTGCTGTGCAGTCCGGCAAACTCAAGAATATTGATGGTGCCATCAAGGTCAATCTGGCGCTGGAAGATGGTTCGCTCTATCCGCTGCCGGGCAAGTTGCTGTTCTCTGATATCACCGTAGACCAGACCTCCGGCATGGTGACTTTGCGCGCTGAATTCCCCAACCCCAACCATGAGCTGCTGCCTGGCATGTACGTGCGAGCCAAGCTGTCGCAAGCCGTGCAAGACAACGCGCTGACCGTGCCGCAAATGGGCCTGCAACGTACCTCCAGCGGTGATGCATCAGTGATGGTCGTCAACGCCGAGAACAAGGTAGAAGCGCGCCCGGTGGTGGCTGATACCGCCATCGGCAATGTCTGGGTGGTGACCAGCGGCCTGAAAGCGGGCGACAAAGTCATTGTTTCGGGCCTGCAAAAAGTGAAGCCGGGTGTTCAAGTCACCACGATAGATGCCACCGCATCTGCGCCTGCCGCTGCTTCTGCACCTGCTGCCAAGTAATAAGGGGATGTAGCTCATGGCTCGATTTTTTATCGATCGCCCGATTTTTGCGTGGGTGATCGCCATTGTCATCATGCTCGCCGGGGTGCTGTCGATCCGCTCCTTGGCGATTTCTCAATACCCGCCGATTGCGCCGCCGTCGGTTGCCATTACCGCAACCTACCCAGGCGCTTCGGCCAAGACCGTTGAAGACACCGTAACCCAGGTCATCGAACAACAGATGAACGGGATCGATAACCTGGAATACATGGCTTCGACCAGTGATTCCTCGGGTGCGGTTTCGATCACGCTGACCTTCAAGAACGGGACCAGTCCGGATATCGCGCAGGTGCAGGTGCAGAACAAACTGCAACTGGCCACACCGCTACTGCCGCAAGAAGTGCAGCAGCAAGGTATTCGCGTTGCCAAATCGACCAAGAACTTCTTGATGGTGCTCGGGTTTGTATCCACCGACGGCAGCATGAACAAGAACGACTTGGGGGATTACCTCTCCGCCAACGTGAAAGACCCTATCAGCCGCGTTGAAGGCGTGGGTGATGTCACGGTGTTTGGCTCGCAATACGCCATGCGCATCTGGCTGAATCCGAACAAACTCAGCAGCTTCCAGCTGACCACACTGGATGTCAGCAATGCAATTGCTGCGCAGAACGTGCAGGTGTCGGCAGGTCAGTTGGGTGGTGCACCGGCGATTGCAGGTCAGCAACTGAATGCGACCATCACCGCACAAACGCGTCTGCAAACCGCAGAAGAGTTCGGCAACATCTTGCTGAAGGTAAACACCGACGGCTCGCAAGTGCGTTTGCGTGATGTAGCGCGCATGGAGTTGGGTGGCGAAGATTACTCGATTGTCAGCCGCTATAACGGCAAGCCCGCATCAGGCCTGGCGATCAAGCTGTCTACTGGCGCCAATGCGCTGGATACCGCCAACGCCATCCGCGCCAAAGTGGATGATCTGCAAAAGTTCTTCCCGCAATCGCTGAAAGTGGTTTACCCGTACGACACCACACCTTTCGTCAAAATCTCGATTGAAGAAGTGGTGAAAACGCTGTTCGAAGCGATCGTGCTGGTGTTCCTGGTGATGTATCTGTTCTTGCAGAACTTCCGCGCCACGCTGATCCCGACCATTGCCGTGCCGGTGGTGTTGCTGGGTACGTTTGGTGTGCTGGCTGCGGCGGGGTTCTCCATCAATACGCTCACCATGTTCGGCATGGTGCTGGCCATCGGCTTGCTGGTGGATGACGCGATTGTGGTGGTGGAAAACGTCGAACGGGTGATGTCGGAAGAAGGCCTGTCGCCCAAAGAAGCCACGCGTAAATCAATGGACCAGATCACCGGTGCGCTGGTAGGTATTGCGCTGGTGTTGTCGGCAGTGTTTGTGCCGATGGCGTTCTTTGGTGGCTCAACCGGCGCGATTTATCGCCAGTTCTCGATCACCATCGTGTCATCCATGGTGTTGTCGGTGCTGGTGGCGTTGATTCTCACGCCAGCGTTGTGCGCGACTATTCTCAAGCCGATCGCCAAAGGCCATCACGCAGTCGATACCGGCTTCTTTGGCTGGTTCAACCGCATGTTTGATGCCAGCAACCTGAAGTATCAATCCGCCGTGCGCCGCATTCTGGCCAAGTCGGGCCGCTACCTGATCATCTACGTGGGCATCATCGCCATCATGGTGTTCCTGTTCATGCGTTTGCCAACCTCGTTCTTGCCGGATGAAGACCAGGGCATTTTGTTTACCCAGGTGCAGTTGCCGGTCGGTGCGACCCAGGAACAAACGCTGACCACCATCAAGAAAATGGAAGACCACTTCCTGGTGGATGACAAAGACAACGTTGAATCGGTGTTCTCGGTCGCAGGCTTCAGCTTTGCCGGTCGTGGTCAGAACATGGGTCTGGCGTTCGTGCGGCTCAAAGACTGGAGCGTGCGTAACAATGCCGACCAGAAAGTGGGCGCCGTAGCTGGCCGTGCCATGGCTGCGTTCTCCAAATACAAAGAAGCGCTCGCCTTTGCCTTTGCCCCACCGGCAGTGCTGGAACTGGGTAATGCCACCGGCTTCGACCTGCAACTGCAAGACCGCGGGAACGTGGGTCATGCCAAGCTGATCGAAGCGCGCAACATGTTGTTGGGTATGGCGGCCAAGAGCCCGGACGTAGTTGCAGTACGCCCGAACGGCATGGAAGACACGCCGCAATACAAGATCGAAGTCGATAGCGAGAAAGCTTCGGCGCTGGGTCTGTCGCTGTCGGACATCAACAAGACGCTTTCCACTGCGTGGGGCTCGTCTTATGTGAACGACTTTATCGACAAGGGCCGTGTGAAGAAGGTGTACGTGCAGGCCGACGCACCGTATCGCATGCTGCCGGAAGACGTGAACGACTGGTATGTGCGTAACGCCAAGGGCCAGATGGTGCCGTTCTCCGCCTTTGCCACCGCGCACTGGACGTACGGCTCGCCCAAGCTGGAACGCTACAACGGGATTTCCTCAGTAGAAATTCTGGGCTCGCCCGCGCCAGGCAAGAGTACCGGTCAGTCCATGAAAGCCATTGAAGAGATGATCGCCAAATTGCCGCCAGGCATTGGCTATGAGTGGACTGGTTTGTCGTACGAAGAACAGAAATCGGGTTCGCAAGCGCCAGCGTTGTATGTGATTTCGCTGCTGGTGGTGTTCCTGTGTCTGGCCGCGTTGTACGAAAGCTGGGCGATTCCGTTCTCGGTCATGCTGGTGGTGCCGCTGGGTGTAGTTGGCGCGTTGCTGGCGGCAACAGGTCGCGGTTTGTCCAACGACGTGTACTTCCAGGTCGGCTTGCTGACCACGGTGGGCTTGTCGGCCAAGAACGCCATTCTGATTGTGGAGTTTGCCAAAGAACTGCATGAGAACGGCATGACGCTGGTCGACGCCACGCTTGAAGCCGTGCGCATGCGTTTGCGCCCGATTCTGATGACGTCGATCGCGTTTATCCTGGGTGTGTTGCCACTGGTGATCGCTCACGGCGCGGGTTCCGGCGCGCAGAACGCCATTGGTACCGGCGTGACCGGCGGGATGATCACCGCGATTGTGCTGGCGATCTTCTTTGTGCCGATCTTCTTCGTGGTCGTGCACCAGTGGTTCAAGATCAAGGAGCGCCCGCCGCTTCATCCAAATAGCCAATTGCACGCACCAACGCATGCGGAGGACCATAACAATGGCTAAGCAACTGATTCTGGCGGCCACGCTGGCCGCCGCCCTGAGCGCTTGCTCGATGGCGCCGACTTACGAGCGCCCGCAAAACCCGGTCAGTGTCGACTTCCCGCAAGGTGAGGCTTATGGCACGGCCAGTGCGCCAGCTGCGGCCGCGCAAAAGCAGACCTTGGCGGCCGACATTGGCTGGCATGATTTCTTTGCCGATGCCCGTCTGCAAAAGCTGATCGAAATTGCACTGGTCAACAACCGTGACTATCGCGTTGCCACATTGCAAGTCGAGAAAGCCCGCGCGCAGTATCAAATCCAGCGCGCGGATTTGTTCCCGACTGTGAACGCTGCGGCGGGCCAGTCGCGCTCGCACACCCCGGCCGATCTTTCGAGCACCGGTACGCAATTTACCGGTGGTTCGTATTCGGCTGGGCTGGGCTTTACCGCGTACGAGCTGGACCTGTTTGGTCGTGTGCAAAGCCTGAAGAATGAAGCGCTGGAATCGTATTTCTCCACCGCTGAAGCGCAGCGTGCTTCGCAGATTACGCTGGTCTCTGAAGTGGCCAGTCAGTACCTGACTTTGCTGGCCGCGCAAGAGCAACTGCAACTGGCGCAAGACACGCTGAGCTCGTATCAGCACACGCTGGATCTGACGCAGAAACGCTTTGATGTGGGTGCGTCTTCAGCCATTGAACTGGCTGTGGCACAAACCCAGGTCAATACCGCGCAGGGCTCGGTGGCATCAAGCACGCTGCAAGCCGCGCAGGCAGAAAATGGCCTGGTCTTGCTGATTGGTGAGCCATTGCCAGCCCAACTGCCCGCTGCCCAAACTCTGGGCACGCAAGGCTTGTTGACTGATCTGCCCGCCGGCGTACCGAGTGATTTGCTGGAACGTCGCCCGGATATCCTGCAAGCCGAGCACACGCTGAAAGCCGCCAACGCCGATATCGGCGCCGCCCGTGCCAACTTCTTCCCGCGCATTACACTCACGGGTAGTTACGGTACGTCCAGCGCAGAACTGGGTAATCTGTTCAAGGCGGGCCAGACGGCATGGAGCTTTGCGCCATCGATCACGCTGCCGATCTTTGATGCGGGTCGCAATAAAGCCACCCTGGACGTTTCCACGACCAGCGAGAAAATCGCTGTGGCGCAATACGAGAAATCGATTCAGTCGGCTTTTCGTGAAGTATCGGACGCGCTAGCCGCGCGCAATATGCTCGATCTGCAAATCAACGCCCAGCAAGCGCTGGTGAAGTCAGAAACCACACGTTATGACCTCTCCACCTTGCGCTTCACCAAGGGCGTGGATAGCTATCTGGCCGCGCTCGATGCTCAGCGTTCGCTGTTTACCGCTGAGCAGAACCTGATCACGCTGCGCTTGTCGCGCCTGACCAATCTGGTGACGTTGTACAAGGTGCTGGGTGGCGGTTGGGTGGCACAGACCGGCGAAACACCGCTTTCGCCGGGTGCGGCGAGTTAAGCCAGTCGCCAGCCGTTATTTAGCGCATTTAGCTGTATGAAAAGGTTGTATGAAAAAGCCCCGCCGGAAAAAATCTGGCGGGGCTTTTTGTTATTTCGCTCGGTAACGGGATCAACCGTCGTGCACGCAATCAGTTAGCAACACTCACCGGTTTGCCGGCTTTCCAGTCTTCCAGTGCTTTCAAGGTGTTGGCGACGTGTTTGTCCGGATTCAGGGCCTGGTATTCGTAGATGATCTTGCCGTCAGGCGTGATTACAAACGATACCCGATCGGCCATCGACGTCTTGAATGCCAACACGGCGTCATAAGACTTCATGATTTTCTGATCGGCATCGGACGCTACCGGAAACTTGCTGCGACATTCGGAGACCGAAAACTTGTTCAGCGTGCCGATGTCATCTTTAGAGACACCAATCACCGTGGCACCCAGCGCCTTGTATTTGTCTGTGGCATCGGCAAAGTCGTGAGCCTCAATGGTGCAACCCTTGGTGAACGCGGCAGGGTAGAAATACAGCACGACCGGGCCTTTCTTGAGTTCTTCGGCCAGCGTGTAGCTGTAAACCTTGCCGCCTAGCGATGCCTGCGTGGTGAAGTCTGGTGCAGCTGAGCCAACGGGCAGGGCGGCCAGAGCGGCGGTCGAAAACAAGGTGCCGAAGACCAGGATGGCGATACGGTTTTTCATCAAATATCCTTTGCGGTCTTGGGCCGCGTTGATTCAGCACTATATTAGGCTACAGTAGCGCAGCGAAGTTGCCTGCCACCGTTACGATCGCGATGATCGCCCTATAAAAAGAGTCACTGCACAATGCCGCTGCCCGCTCAGAAATCCAGACCGTACGGACCGAAGGTTGAAATTGCGTCGTTGATCCTGGCTGGTTTGTTCATTGCCGGATCGCTCTTGTTGAATCTGATTCCGGCATTGTTCGCCGGCATGATTACCTTTGTGCTGATCCACACGCTGGCGCCGGTGGTTTCTCGCCTCGCCAATGGTTCGCGTGGGCGACTGCTGGCGGCTCTGTTACTGGCGACGGTGGTGATCGCTGCATTGGTTGGGTTGTCGCTGGCGGCATCTGCGTTTGTGCGCAGTGAAACGGGTTTGTCTGCGTTATTTCAGAAAATGGCGCAGATCATCGACGATGCATCCGACACCTTGCCCGACAGCATCGCCGCCTACCTTCCCTCTAACGCAGAAGAGGCGCGGCAGATGACAGTGGATTGGCTGCGCACCCATTCCACCGAGATGCGTCTGTTCGGCGCGCAAGCCAGCAAGGTGTTTGTACACGCCCTGATCGGCCTGATCATTGGCGCCATGGTGGCCATCAACGACATCATGCCGGAAGAAAACAGCAAGCCTCTGGCCGCCGCGTTACGCTGTCGCACTCGCATGTTTGGCCGCTCATTCAAACAGGTGGTGGTCGCGCAGGTCAGGATATCGGCACTCAACACTCTCTTTACCGGCATCTATCTGGCGGCGATTTTGCCCGCGTTCGGCGTGCATCTGCCGCTGACCAAAACCATGATTCTGGTGGCGTTTATCGTCGGGCTGCTGCCGGTGATTGGCAATCTCATCTCCAATACGGTTATCTTTGTGGTGAGTCTGTCGCACTCGCTGCCCATCGCTGTGGCCTCGTTGTTGTTCCTGATCGTGATACACAAGCTGGAATACTTTCTGAATGCGCGCATTGTCGGTAGCCGCATTCATGCCAGCGCATGGGAGCTATTGCTGGCTATGCTGATTGGCGAAACCATGTTCGGTATCGCCGGTCTGGCTTCGGCCCCGGTGTTTTATGCGTATATCAAGAGTGAGCTGGCGCTGCGGGATCTGGTTTAGCTCAGTGCTTTTTTTCGTAGCCCGGATTCGCGCAGCAATCTGGGGTACTGCCAAGGGGAATGCAAAGCGGGTGGTCGCGATATTCGCCCGCATTGCAACCCCGGATTCTCGCTACCCCGCGGCAACCGCCATAAGTGATATCTGATGGCTTTGTGGGAGTACCCCCGTGGGCTCGCTTCATCCGGGCTACGAAGCTGCGATTTCAGCGGGATTCCAAACTCAAACGGCAACGGTTTGGGCGTTCCGGCAATGCTCCAGCGTTTGCCGCAGAATCCGCAAACCGTTGCGAATCTCTACCTCCGTGCTGTTTAGCGCAGGCATAAACCGCAAACACTGTGGCCGTGGCGAGTTCAGCAGCAAGCCGTTGCGCCGGGCCGCATCCACCACTTGCGGGCCGATGGGCGCGGCCAGTTCCAGCGCCAGCAGCAAACCCGCTCCGCGCACTTCGCCAAGGTCCAGATCGTGGCTGATTTGTTGCAGTCCATCGGTTAGCTGTTGGCTGCGCAGTTCAATGTTCTCCAGGAAACCCGGTGCGATCAGTGCATTGAATACCGCTATGCCGACCGCCGCCGTGAGCGGGTTGCCGCAGAACGTGCCGCCCTGATCGCCATGTTCAAACACGCAGCAATGCTGCTTTGCCAGTAGTGCAGAGATCGGCACGCCGCCGCCCAGGCCTTTACCCAGCGTCATGATGTCTGGCTCGATGCCGTACTGCTGATAGCCAAACAGCGTGCCGGTACGTCCGCAGCCGGTCTGGATCTCATCCAGAATCAGCAGCAGATAGTGTTCATCGCACAATGCCCGCAGGCCACGCATGAACGCCAGACTGGCCGGATTAACGCCGCCTTCACCCTGGATGGGTTCGAGCATGATCGCCACGGTTTGTGGGCCGATCAGTGCTCTGACGCTGTCCAGGTCGTTGAGTGTGGCCTTGGGAAAGCCCGGCACCTGCGGCGGAAAATAAGTGTCCCAACCCGGCTTGCCCGAGGCGGACATCATGGCGATGGTGCGACCGTGAAACGCCTTGCCGAAGGTGATCACTTCAAACGCGCCTTGCTTGTGCAGCTGTCCCCACTTGCGCGCCAGCTTGATCGCGCCTTCATTGGCTTCGGCACCGGTATTGGCCAGAAACACCTGATCCATTGCGCTGTGTTGTACCAGCAAGCTGGCCAGCTCGGCGGCGGGCAGATTGTGAAACGCCGGGCTGGAGGTAATCAGCGTACTGGCCTGGCGCGCCAGCGCCGCGACGATGACATCCGGGGCGTGACCCAGACAATTGACCGCCCAACCTTGCATCCAGTCCAGATAGGCCAGTCCGGCCTCGTCGTACAAATACGAACCGGCGCCGCGAGTAAACACAATTGGCGGGCGTTCGGTAATGGGCATGAGATGCGTGGTGTTGCGGGTCAAACCGGTCATCATCTTCTCCGTGCAAAGTGGTGGGGTAGTGGATCGGGTAAAAGGGGCGGCGCAAAACGAAACGGGCCGCGAGTTGTTAAGCTCGCGGCCCGTTGTCTGGTCTTGTCTTCAGTAACGCTGGTTAGTCAGAGGACTGCTCCAGTGTTGTGAGACACGCCCATGGCAACGCGCCACGGCCCGCGATTGAGGCTCGGCGGGCCGCGTTGTTGCGTCGGAGTTGGGCGTGGTGGGAATTCATGTTTTTTATCCTGCCGGGGAAGCGGGGTTTATGTCAACGGGGTAAGCAGATTTATTTTTTGTGGCGTGAATGCCGCATTTCCTATCATTTGTTTTGGATTGAAGAAAGCAATTAGTAAGATTGCCGTCCAAACCAGATTAGTCACGACACACGTGGCACCAGTCAGCTTGCATCGGTTACCTCTCCCTCCAAATTGCAAGGTTGTGAACAGATGATGAAATGGACCCGCCAGCGCTTGCTGGCAATGGGGCTGGCTTGGCCGCTCCTGTGTAATGCTGCGTCACCTCAAATCAGCGCAGATGTTGTTCATGGCCAATTACCCAATGGCCTCAGATATCTGATCGTGCATAACGCTAACCCGCTTGGCAAGGTGGATGCACGGTTGCTGGTTAACGCAGGGTCGCTTGATGAGATGGACGATGAACAAGGCATTGCGCATCTGGTCGAGCATATGGCGTTTCGCCGTACCACGCACTTTGGGGCAGGCGAGATCGTCCAGTTTTTAAATAGCGCAGGCATGCACGCGATTGCGGACAGTAACGCCTGGACCGGTTTTGAAAACACCCGGTACTGGCTGACCCTACCTGCCACCGGCCCGGTATTCGAGCGTGGTTTGCAGTTGATGGCGGATCGGGTGAACGGGGTGGTATTTGACCCACAAGAACTAGCCACCGAGCGCGATGTAGTGCTGGACGAATATCGGCGCACTAAATGGTTGAGTGATGAGTTACGCGGCAGGGCTGACGCATTCGTGCCAGATGGCAGCTATTCCCGGCGCATGGCATTGGGTAATGACAGCGTGGTGGCGCACTTGCCCGCTGAACGTATCACCTCGTTTTACCAACGCAACTACCAGCCACAACGAATGACGCTGCTGCTGGCGGGAGATCTGAATACCAAAGTCGCACAAGCCAGAGTGATCCAGCTATTCTCTGCGGCCCCTAAGGGGGACTTGCCCGCCACGCATGCCGCACCGCTGGTCGCCGCCGGGGTGCGGGCTTTCTCGTCTGCCAAGCTGGACTGGATTAAGGAGCCAAACATGATCTGGAGCTGGGGTTTGCCAGCGGCGCGGACTGAAGATCTGGCGGCCTATTGGCAAACCGCTTTGCTGGGCGAGGTCATCACACAGCGTATGCGACAGCGGGCTGAACTGGCAACCGCTGCACCCAAATCCGCAGACTGGCGACTCGGCTGCGGTGACGTGGCCGGGAGCGTCTTGCAACTGGACCTCGCAGTTCAAGCTAAAGGCTACCGCCTACAGGAGGCCGGAACTGATCTTTACGCCGAGTTGATCCACCTGCAACGCGAAGGAATGCTCCAGTCCGAGCTGAATGCAGCCGACGAACGCCTTGCAGGCACGTTACGCGGTGTGTCTCAACGCGGTTTCACCAATGCCCAATGGACTAGCCGTATGGCTGATTACACGCGTTGCGGCCGTCCGTTGCGTTCAGCCGCCGAGGACTTACTGGACCTCAACGGCGTAATCGCCCAGACCCAACCGCAGGATATACAGCGGCGCGCAGCAGAACTGGTTCAGGCACCGGCCCTGGTCGCGCAGTTCTTGTTACCCCCTGCCACGCCCAAAGATCAGCTGGGTTATTACGATAACAATAGTGCACGCGAAATGATGACCGCGGCGAAAGCTGAACCGGTTCGTGCGCGGGCTATTGCCACAACCAATGGTTCATATATTCCCGTAATCAACGCGCCTGGCAAGGTGGTGCAAGAGACCGCCGAGCCTGGTACTCATGGACTGATCTGGCGGCTTTCCAATGGCATACAGGTGCTGGTCATTCCGCGACTCGCCAGTAACGAACAAATTGGCGTAGCCGCGATTGCCGATGGCGGTCTGTTGTCGTTGACGCCCGGTCGGCAAATAGATGGACTCCTGCTCGCCGACGCCATGAACCGCAGCGGTGCAGGCACCATGAATTTCAATGACCTGCAGCAGGTGGCTGGGGGCAACAATGTCTCGTTGCAAGCTTGGGTAAGCGTGGATCAGCAGGGCGCCGTTGGCCAGGCACCCCCACAAGAGGTTGAACTGTTATTGCAACTGCTGCACCAGGGGTTTGCAACTCCCCGAATTGAAGACCAGGCGCGCGATTGGGCCGTGTCGCAGGCTCGTCAAAACTGGAATACGAATGGGCTGGATGCCTTGTATCAGGGGATGAAAGCGCAGGGTTTTGGTCCGGGTTGGCCGTATAACCCAAGGTGGACCGATGCCGATTTTGACAGTGTAAGCCAGTCCCGATTATTGGCAGTACGCCGGCAGCTCTTTACCAATGCAGCACGGTTTCATTTTGTTTTTACGGGCGTCGCCTCCCCCGCAGATTTGCAGCCACTGGTAGCGCGCTATCTGGGAAGTCTTCCTGTGCAAAACAGCGCGGAGACGGCGTCGACCATGCTCACTGCCAAACTACTCCCAACCACGAATATTGCTGCCAATTGGGGAGGGGAGGCCGGGACAGAGATGCACGCATGGGCGCCGCTACCTACTGACTCCAGCAACGCTTTTCTGGCTGAAGAAGTAACGGGTCTGTTGCAACGCCGGTTAACGACATCACTGCGCCAGTTCGGCGGCAAGTCATACGGTGTTTTTGGCTGGCAGGAATATTTTCCACGCACTGGGTTGCTGATTGGTATTCGTTACTCGACTGCCGCAAACCAGTGCCAGCAAGCGATGGCGCTTACGCGAAAAGAACTTACCCGGTTGCGCGAACAGCCTCTGTCTGAAGAGGAGCTAACGCAGATTCGCGACAGTCTTCAGGCCGGGATTAACAATCGGCCACAAGTGCCTGAAGCTTATGCCCGGTCTATGGCTTGGCATTGGGTAAATGGATCCTTGGCCGACGCCACACCAGACCCCCAGCGGCTAATTACCGCCGATCGCATTCAGCGGGTAGCACAAGACTGGTTTGCTCCGGAGCGTTGGTCGCTGGGTTCCGTCGGTTGCAATCCCGGATTCTGAGAGTTGGTGCTAGTACGGCCGATGTGCTGAATCATGTGGATTCATCCGGGCAGGAATAACGGTCGCCTCAACAGGAGGCGGCCGTTTAACGCTATAAAGACGTCACCAGGCGTGCTTTAACTGGCAGCTCATTGCCTCATACAGATGTTTCCTGCCGCGATCCACCCCAAACCGCCAGCAGGGCGTCGCTTTCCGCAATGCTCACCGTTTCAGCCAGCGCAGCGCGCTCCCAGGCTTGCATCGCCGGATGCGCCAGCATGGTGTCGCGATACTGGGCGGCGACGGCGGGCAAGGGCACGTTGTAGCAGTAAAAGCGCCAGACTACCGGGGCGTACATGGCGTCGGCAATGCTGAACTCGCCAAACAGGTAAGGACCGTTCGCCGTCGCAAAGCGGGTGCGGGCCTCTTGCCAGATGGCGCAGATGCGATCGACATCGGTCTGGATGTTTTCCGGCAAGGGTTTGCCGACGGCGCGCAGTTTGACGTTCATCGGCATATTGCCGCGTACGTTGCCAAAGCCAGCGTGCATTTCAGCCGAAATGGCGCGGGCAAAGGCGCGGGCGTGTTTGTCGGCAGGCCAGGCTTGCGGGTATTGCTCGGCAATGTATTCACAGATCGCCAGACTTTCCCAGATACGGATATCGCCCTCATGCAGACAGGGTACCAGGCCGTTGTCCGAATAGGATCGGTGACTTGCGTTAGGTCCAAGCCCGCTGACCTGCACCGGAATTTCCACAAACGGGATGCCCAGGTGCCGCAACAGAATCCAGGGTCGCAGCGACCACGACGAATAGTTTTTGTTGCCGATATACAGCGTGTAAGCCATCAGATAGTCCTGTCAGAAGTCAAACAAATCGGGGCCGCAACACGTGGGCGGCGACGCAGATGTCGCGCCAAAGTGAGCAAGCCACGGGCACTGGCCAATAGCAGCCGATAAGCCCAGCCAGGAGGGGCAGGAATGATCTGCAACTCGCCATGGCCTTCTATCAGCGCAACGCCGGGTGCCAGTTGGGCGCGCTCTTTACCATGCAAAATAATATCGCGCGAAACACCGGATATGGTGATCCAGGCTTCGCCAGACTCACAGGCGACGCTGTAGCGCTCGTGGCGATCCAGCCGCAGCAATTCGCCGTTTTGCAGGATGATTCTGGTTTGCATGATAACCCCCTTCAGGCAATGACATTTACATGAGGTTGACTATATCCGCAGAATTGCTTGACAAAAACCGATATATTTTCGATCTTTATGTGAATAAAACTAACGGACTTTGCGGTGAACCCACTTCCTCCTCTTCCTGCTTTGCGGGCTTTTGAAGCGGTATCGCGTCTGGGCAGCGTGGTCCAGGCCGCCGATGAGCTGTTTGTTACCCACGGCGCCGTCAGTCACCAGTTGCGGGCGCTGGAAGAATTTCTGGGCGTCGCGCTGTTTGAGCGCCAGGGAAAGCGGCTGATTTTGACCGATGAGGGCCGCGTATATGCCATGCAGATTCGCATTGCGCTGGGCGAAATCGGTGAGGCAACGCAATGGGTGCAAGCCGGCCCGCGCCCAAATGAACTGGTGATCTCGGTACTGCCTTCATTTGGCCTGCACTGGCTGGTGCCGCGCCTGCCAGACTTCAGCCGCCGCCATCCGGAATACCGTTTGCGCTTGCGCGCCGGGCTGGCCGTGGACGATTTGCGGGGCGGTCTGGTGGACGTGGCAATCCGCATGGGTAATGGGCAGTGGCCGGACGTCAAGCAACTGTTTTTGCTGGAGGATCGGCTGGTGGTGGTCGCGGCCCCGCACTTCAATGGTGGCGACCTACCGCAGACCGCTGCGCAGGTAATGCGTTGTCCGGTGGTGCGCTCGGTAGAGAACTGGCGGCCGTGGTATATCGCGGCGGGTATCGACGGCCCCGAGCCCAATGGCCTGAATTGCAATGACTCCAATTTGTTATTGCAGGCGGTGAAACTGGGGCAGGGCGTGGCGCTGACGCGATTGTCGCTGGTGGTCGACATGCTGCGAACCGGTGAGTTGGTGCAACTGACTGATGTCTCGATGCCTTATCCCAATCGCGGATACTGGCTGGTGTGGCCGTTGCGGACCGAGGGCACCCGCAAGTTGCAGGATTTCTCGGCCTGGCTGGTGGAACAAGTGGCGCAATATCTGGCGCAATTGCCCGCATCGTTGCAAGGGGAGTCAGCTGCCGCCACGTCGTGAATCGGCAATACAGCAGCGGAAAATGGGGTTGATTCGAATGCGGACACTTTCCGTAATTGGCGGATTTTTGGTGAAATTGTCGGAAAGTTGACGTCATTTTCAGTGCTGCTAAGTGATCGCTGAAGAGAAACTCCTGCCAACGTGGAACAAAACCTGGTTTTGCCTGGTCGAGCATTGCACTGGCCAATATGTAGCTGATCGGCAGATCAACCACCTGGCGCCAACGGTTAGACGCCGCGCATAATAGCCAGCCCGCAGCGCTGCGCCGTTTTGAATCGGCGCATCAGCCATTTCCCCGGATACAAACAAGCCGAGCATATCGTTTGCGCAGGCAAATACCAGGTTGATTTCGGCAACGAATAAACTGACAACAATGGATTTATTGTTCATTTATGAGAACAAACGACTGGAATGACTGGCATTGTTTTGTGAGCGTGGCGCGGCTGGGTGGCTTCACGCGCGCCGCCGAACGCATGGACGTACCCAAATCGACGGTAAGCATGGCGGTTGCCCGGCTGGAGCAGCGGTTGGGCGTGCGTTTGCTGGAGCGCAGTACCCGCCGCATGCGCCTGACCGAAGACGGTGAAAGGCTGATGCAGGAAATCGGGCCATTATTCGAACGGCTGGAAGATATCGCCGATCATGTCGATGCCGGTGATGCCTCGCTGGGTGGCGTATTGCGCATCGCCGCGACTTACGAATTTGGCAGCATGCAGTTGGGTGACGTCATTACCGAGATGATGCTGCGCCATCCCAAATTATCGATTGAAGTGGACGTGGTCTCGGGCATTGTTGATCCGCTGGCCGACGGTTACGACATTGCATTTGTGGTTACAGCGCTGCCGCTGCCCGATTCGCGCCAGGTTGCACGGCGGGTATTTGATGCCCCGCGCGGTTTGTATGCTTCGCCGGAACTGGTGGCGCAATTGGGGCAGCCCAAGACACCGGCGGACCTTGCCCACTGGCCGCAGATTGCCGCTCCCTACGAGGGGGAGTGGACCTTCTCCAGCAAATCTGAGGCCGACGAAATTACGCTACCGTTGCATCCGCGTTTGCGTACCGCCAACGCGTGGCTGCGAGTGCGTGCGGCGGTCTCGGGTTTAGGTGCCACCGTGCTGGCTCGCAGTTTTTGTGAGGACGAATGTGATGCGGGCCGACTGGTGCCGCTGCTGCCAGATTACGAGCCGCATCCCTTGCGCATCTACGCGCTGCTGCCTGCGCGCAGCCTGATGCCGGCCAAGAGCCGCCATTTTCTGGATGCGGTAGAAGCCTTGCTGACCGACTCGCCATTCAGCAAAACCGCGCCATGGGTTACGCTGGCCGCAAACCACGGTTGATGAGGATTGCGGGGAGTCCGTTCAGTTCAAATGTCGCTCACGAGCCAAACTGCTGGCGCAACCATTCGTAAAAACGGCAGATCGCCAGCTCTCGCGGATGGTTCTCGCGCCAGGTGACAAAGTATTCCAGGTTGGCAGGCACCGAAATATCGCCAAGCTGTACCAGATTGCCCGCTTCCAGATCGTGCCGGGCCATTTGCAAACGGGCAGTGGCGACGCCTTGCCCGGCCACCGCGGCTTGCAGCATCAAACCGGGGTCATCAAATACCGGTCCGCGCTCGGGTTCATCTGGCGGTAAACCCGCAGCCACCAGCCAGTCATGCCAGGAGCGCAAAGTCAGCCGCAACATGGGTAACTTGGGTAAATCGGCTAACTCAAAATTTGGGTATCGCGCCAGCAAACCTGGGCTGGCCACTGCCACCACGCGGTCGTCCAGCAGCTTGTGGCTATGAAAGCCCTGTTTGTGGATGCGCTGATGCCAGATGCCGATATCCACGCTATCCGGATCGGGCGGCTCAATCTGGTAGTGGATGCGCAGCATCAGTTCGATATCCGGATGCAACTGGCTGAACTGGCCCAGACGACGAATCAGCCAACTACTGGCAAAATCGGCCATGACACTGATTTGCAGGCGGATTACGCCAGCGCCTTCGGTGCGTGCTTCTGCCAGCGCATCGGCAATCTCGTCCACGGCTGACCGTATTCTTGCTGCCAGACGTTCGCAAATAGGGGTCGGCAACATATTCGGGCCAACGCGCCGAAACAATGCCGTGCCAAGTTGTTCTTCCAGTGCGCGCAGGTGGTGACTGACTGCACTGTGAGTAACGTGCAGTTCTTGCGCGGCGCGGGTAAAGCTGTGCAGGCGCACTGCGGCTTCCAGCGCCCGTAGCGCAGCCAGTGGGGGGATTCGTGTCGTCATGCCAGCAAATTCTACTCACATTGGTCGTCGAAAGCTTTCGTTCGCCAGATGGACTCAAAGCCCGGACAATCATGTCCTGAATGCATTACCGGAATCTGATCATGCCTGCTGCTTTGCGTGTGTTTGTCTTGTTTGCCCTTGGGTATTTTGTGTCATACGTTTATCGCGGGGTAAACCTCGGTTTTGCGCCGTATCTGACGCATGAACTGGGTTTGTCTGCTGCAGATCTGGGGTTGCTGACCAGCCTGTATTTTCTGGGTTTTGCTGGTGCGCAATTGCCCGTTGGCATTCTGTTAGACCGTTTTGGCTCGCGCCGCGTAACCGCAGTACTGATCCTGGTGGCAGCAACGGGTTCAGTGGTCTTTGGCATGGCCACCAGCAAATCCGGTTTGATGTTGGGTCGTCTGCTGATCGGGATTGGTCTGGCTGCTTGCCTGGGCGCGGCGTTCAAAGCGCTAGCGCAATGGTTCGACTTCAAGCGCCTGCCGTTACTGAATGGCCTGACCATGGCCATTGGCGGGCTGGGCGGCGTGGCCATGGGCTCGCCGCTGTTATGGTTATTGAGCATTACCGATTGGCGCAGCATCTGTTTTGGTCTGGCCGGTTTTTCGGCACTGGTGGCGTTGGGTATCTGGTTTGGCGTGCCGAAAAGCCGCGAAGTTGCACACGAGGCTGACTTCAAAAGCCAGTTGCTTGGGTCGTGGCATGTGCTCAAAAGCCCAGTGTTCTGGAAGGTGGCCGCCTTTTCTTCAATGACCCAAGGCGTGTTCTACGCCATGCAATCGCTATGGATGGCGCCGTACCTGCGCGACGTCAGTGGCCTCGCGCCAGCCCAGGTAGGCTCGGTGATCTCGGTGCTGGGCGTAGCCATGATGGTCGGTAGTGTCGGCTTCGGTTTCCTGGCGCGGTCATTGGAGCGTCACGGTATCAGCGTGCGTTTGTTTTCCGGCTTTGGCATGTTGTTGTTCATGCTGATACAAGGGCTGATCATGGCGCAGGTCGCCGTCCCCTTATGGCTACTTTGGGCCGCCTACGGTCTGGTTGGTGGCTGTGGCATTCTCAGCTACGCGGTGCTCGTCGAGCACTTCCCCATCCAGCTGATCGGCCGTGTAAACACCAGTCTGACGTTGCTGATTTTTGTGTTGATCTTCTTGTGCCAACTTGGCGTGGGATCGGTACTAAGCCTGTGGCCGGCAACGGATCGCCATTACCCTGCGGTGGCTCATTTGGTGGCGTGGGGGATTTTGCTGGGATTGCAGGTTATGACTGCCGTTTGGTATTTCTTTCCGAAGAGGAAGGTGATTTCGCTGGCGGTGTATGGGTAGAGAGCTTGTGAGGCGGCGGTAGCAAGGGTTTGCAGTTGCAGTTTCTGCAATCGGCTAACAATACTGTAAAACACGCCGACCGAGAGTCGGAGCCTGAGGTCTCCTACTCTCGGTCGGCGTGTTTTACAGTACTGCTTGCCATCGGCAAAACAGCTTGGCGCCCATGCCGCTAGCCATGTCGTAAACCATGCCACGCCAGCATGGCCAAACACTCACCCGTTATTCCGTGGATCTGCCTCACTCAGTAGCGACAAAAATCCCTGCAAGCGCCCACGAATATCTGCCAGTTCTTCCAACGACATCGGCAACGCGCACAACAACGCCGGTGGCACGGCTTCGGCTTTGGTGCGCAGGGCGCGACCGGCTTCGGTCAGATCGACCACCACGCGACGTTCGTCTGCCGCATCACGCTGGCGGGTCACCAAGCCATGTGTCTGTAGCCGCTTGAGCAGCGGGGTGAGGGTACCGGTGTCCAGATACAACTGTTTGCCTAGCTCTCCCACGCTGCGCGGTGCGGTTTCCCACAGCGCCATCATCACCAGATATTGCGGATAAGTCAGCTCCAGCTCTTCCAGCAACGGCCGGTACAGGCGCGTCATCAAGTTGCTGGCCGCGTAGAGCGGAAAGCACAGTTGCTGGTCCAGAGTGAGCAGATTGGGAGTGGTCATCAGTGGTATCAAGTGGAGTTGGGATCAGCCCGCAGCGGGGCACAAACGCCAATACGATAGCATGAGCGGCTGCCCATGCTATCGCAGGCTTGTTGCACGATCCCGCCTACTGGCTCACTTAGCCAGCGAAAGCCTGCACGTTCACCACGATATTGCCGCGGGTGGCATTGGAGTACGGGCAAACTTCATGCGCGGTGGCGACGAGTTTTTCGGCAGTCACTTGATCCACACCACCTACCGTAGCCTTGAGCGACACTTCCAGCTTAAAGCCGCCTTCGGCGCGCGGGCCAATGCCGACTTCTGCTTCAACCTGAGTCGCCCCGATTTTCACTTTGCCTTGGCCGGCCACAAACTGGATTGCGCTTTCAAAACATGCGGCGTAGCCAGCGGCAAACAGTTGCTCTGGATTGGTGCCCACTTTGTTACCGCCGCCCAGTTCTTTGGGCATGGCCAGCTCCGCCGAGAACAGGCCGTCGGCAGATTCAACCCGGCCATTACGGCCGCCGTGGGTAGTCGCTTTGGTGCGATAAAGAATGGTCATGGCAGTTTTCCTTTGTAAAAGACTTTGCAAGAGAGATTAGATGTTGTCTGGTCTTTGTTTGTGAAGCAATACTATTGTGCACAATATAAATGTTCAACGCATAAAATAAAAATATGGATGAACGGTCATACGGCCCAGCCCAACCCATTCGGCATATCTGGTAAAAATTGATTTAAAACAATAAATAATGGAACGGTTGACCGGCGTTTGGAGATTCCGGATTGCGGAAAGTAGTTACGGCGGGGCGACTACAAGCTCTGGATAATCGATCATGTCAATCCATGTACAAGGCAAGCGGCAATGGCTTCAGCTTCTTCTTCGACGCAGACACCGGCAGGTGCGGTATTCCGCGTGGTTAGCGGTAACTTCCTCGAAATGTATGACTTCATGGTGTACGGCTATTACGCCGCAGCCATTGCCAAAACGTTTTTCCCCAGCGGTAACGAATTTCTCTCGCTCATGCTGGCACTGGTGACGTTTGGCGCCGGTTTCCTGATGCGCCCGCTGGGTGCGATCGTGCTGGGCTCCTATATTGACCGCCACGGCCGCCGCGCCGGGCTGATCCTTACTCTGGGTCTGATGGCCTGTGGCACCTTGCTGATCGCCTGCGTGCCGGGCTATGCCTCCATTGGCATTGCTGCGCCCTTGCTGGTGGTGGCGGGGCGTTTGCTGCAGGGTTTTTCTGCCGGGGTGGAACTGGGTGGCGTCTCGGTTTATCTGGCCGAAATTGCCAGCCCGGGTAACAAAGGCTTTTACGTGAGCTGGCAGTCGGCCAGCCAGCAAGTGGCAGTGGTATTTGCGGCGGTGCTGGGGGTATTGCTGGCCTCAAACCTGTCCCATGGCCAGATGGATGCCTGGGGCTGGCGCGTGCCGTTTGTGATTGGCTGTCTGATTGTGCCGTTCCTGTTCATCATCCGTCGTTCGCTACAGGAAACCGAAGAGTTCCAGCAACGCAAACACCGCCCGACGCCCCAGGAAATCTACAGTTCCATTATCCAGAACTGGGGCATCGTCATTCTGGGCACCTTGCTGGTGGTGATGACTACGGTGTCGTTCTACATGATCACGGCCTACACCCCGACGTTTGGCAAAACCGAACTCAAGCTGGGGGATATCGAGACGCTGGTTGTTACGGTGTGCGTGGGGATTTCCAACCTGTTCTGGCTGCCTGTCATGGGCGCCTTGTCTGACCGTATTGGCCGCAAACCATTGTTGATTACCTTTACCGTACTCAGCCTGCTGACCGCGTACCCGGCATTGGCGTGGCTGGTGCAGTCGCCGTCCTTCGGCCATTTGCTGGCGGTAGAACTCTGGCTGTCCTTCATTTACGCCAGCTATAACGGTGCCATGGTGGTGACGCTGATCGAAATGATGCCGCCGCATGTGCGCACCACTGGTTTCTCCATGGCGTATAGCCTGGCGACGGCCATCTTCGGTGGTTTCACCCCGGCGATTGCGACCGGCTTGATTCACGCCACCGGCAACAAGGCCATGCCTGGTTTGTGGCTGACGTTTGCCGCTGCCAGCGGCTTGATCGCCACGTTGATTCTTAGCCGCATGGGGCGCTTTGACCAGTCCCCGGCCGTAGCGCCCAAACTGGCCCGCGCCTGATCTCACCGTTTCAGCAAGGTTGACCACAAAGGCTCCTCATTGGAGCCTTTGTTATTTCTGGTCCGCACGGTGATATAACGGCCAGGTTTTTTATTCAATAAAAATATATAAACATCATTTAATATTCCTTCTTGTTAATAAGTCGCTTTGTTAGATTGGTCGCATCACACCAAAGCAACGCTAAAACAAAGGGATTCGAGATGACCAAACTGCACTCCTGGAAATGGCTGGTACCGATCATTGCACTGGCCGGACTGGCTACGGCAGCTCACGCTGAAGACGTCACGGTGGCCTACCAGACCACAGTAGAACCGGCCAAGGTCGCGCAAGCCGATGGCCTGTATGAAAAAGCCACCAACAGCAAAATCAACTGGCGCAAGTTTGAAAGCGGCGCCGAGGTTATTGCGGCGGTGGCTTCAGGCGATGTGCAAGTGGGTTATGTCGGCTCCAGCCCGCTGGCTGCTGCGGCCAGTCGAGGTTTACCAATCCAGACCTTCCTGATTGCCGTGCAGATTGGCTCGGCTGAAGCACTGGTAGTGCGTAACGGCGCCAACATCAACAAGCCGCAAGATCTGATCGGCAAGAAAGTCGCCGTGCCGTTTGTCTCCACGACGCACTACAGCCTGCTCGCAGCACTCAAGCACTGGCAGATTGACCCGACCAAAGTGCAAATCCTGAATCTGCGTCCATCCGAAATCACTGCCGCATGGCAACGGGGCGATATCGATGCCGCCTACGTGTGGGACCCGGCGCTGGGCAAGGCCAAAGAAAGTGGCAAGCTGCTGGTGACTTCGACCGAAGTTGGCAAATGGGGCGCGCCAACCTTTGATGCCTGGATCGTGCGCAAGGATTTCGCCGAGAAGCATCCTGAGTTTGTCGCCAACTTCGCCAAGGTCACACTCAAGGCTTATGCCGATTACAACGCCAACCCCAAAGCCTGGCTGGCCAACACTGCCAATGTGGACAAAGTATCGCGCCTGACCGGTGCCAAGCCGGAAGAAATCTCCGGTCTGCTGGAAGGCAACGGCTACCCGAATGCATCCGAACAAGCGAAGTTGCTAGGCCCGCAAATTGCCCAAGCCATCGCTCAGACTTCCTCCTTCCTCAAGGAACAAGGCAAGGTCGACAGCGTGCAGCCAAGCTACGCACCGTATGTTGATGGCAAGTACGCGCAGACCGCCGCCAAGTGAGCGCAACATGAGTCTTTGATGCGCCCGCAGGTGCGGGTATGCAACAGAAGCGGGCGGTCGCAAGTCGGGGCCGCCGCTCCGGATTTCAGGAATACCGCAATGACGACAGCTTCAGCAAATAGTGACAGCCTGATAGTGGATCGGGTCAGCGTGCATTTTCCGGGCCATGCGCGTAACGAGGCCGCATTGCAGGATGTGTCGCTCCGCATCAATGCGGGCGAACTGGTCGTCGCACTTGGGCCATCCGGCTGCGGTAAAACCACACTGTTGAACCTGATCGCCGGCTTCCTCAAGCCATCGGCGGGCCGGGTGGAATTTGCCGGGCAGCAAGTACAGGGGCCAGCTGCAGCGCGCGGCGTCGTGTTTCAGGACAACGCTTTATTGCCATGGCTGAATGTGCTGGAAAACGTCGCCTTTGGCTTGAAACTGCAAGGCGTAGCGACCGCTGAACGCAATGCGCGAGCCACCGAGGTTTTGCGGCAAGTTGATCTGGCCGGATTTGAACAGCACCACATCTGGCAATTGTCTGGCGGCATGCGCCAGCGGGTCGGCCTGGCGCGGGCCTTGGCGGCAGGGCCAGAAGTCCTGTTGATGGACGAGCCTTTTGCCGCGCTGGATGCCTTTACCAGGGAACAGATGCAAGAGCTGGTCCTGTCGTTATGGCACCAGACCGGCAAGCGCATCCTGCTCATCACTCACGATATCGAAGAAGCTGTTTTCCTGGCTTCAGAACTGGTGTTGATGTCCCCGCGCCCGGGTCGGATTGTCGAGCGGCTGCCACTGGACTTCAGTCGCCGCTACATTGCTGGCGAGTCAGCACGCAGTATCAAATCTGATCCGGCGTTTATTGCCACGCGCGAACATGTATTGAGCAAGGTTTTTGCCCAGCGTGGCAAGGAGTTGGCGTAATGGAACAGACACTTGTCAGCACCGAATTACCCTTGCTGGAGGCCGCCAGTATTGAGGCCGAACGCGAACAGCTCACGCCGGATCCAGCCCGCAGTAATCACGGTTTGCGGGTTAGCCTGCTGACCATTGGCGTCCTGGTTTTGCTGTGGTGGGCGATCACCACAGCGGGATTGATCCAGCCGCTGTTCTTGCCATCACCTCAAGCCGTTGCCAGGAAGTTCTGGAGGGTGTCGACCAGCGGCTTTGTCGACGCCACCTTGTGGCAGCATCTGGTTGCCAGCCTGACGCGCGTGTTGCTGGCGTTGGTCGCTGCGGTGTTATTTGCCGTCCCGGTGGGCATTGCCATTGGCCTGTCACCGCGCATACGCGCTGTGCTGGACCCGTTGATTGAGTTCTACCGGCCCATCCCGCCGCTGGCCTACTTGCCGTTGATCGTGATCTGGTTCGGGATCGGCGAACTTTCGAAAGTCCTGCTGATTTACCTGGCCATTTTTGCGCCCATTGCCATCTCCACCGCTGCTGGCGTGCGTTCGGCTGACCAGACGCGCATTCGCGCTGCGCAGTCACTGGGCGCCTCGCGTTGGCAATTGATCCGCTACGTGATTTTGCCCGGTGCGTTGCCAGACATCCTCACCGGTGTGCGTATTGGTCTGGGCACGGGTTGGTCAACGCTGGTTGCCGCCGAACTGGTTGCCGCAACGCGGGGATTGGGCTTTATGGTGCAATCGGCAGCACAGTTTCTGGTGACAGATGTCGTAGTACTGGGCATTGCCGTCATTGCCGTCGTCGCGTTTGCGCTGGAACTGGGGTTGAGGTGGATACAGCGCAAGGTCACGCCCTGGACGATCGCCAGAGGTTGATTCTTGGGCGAAGTGGTGATGCAGCGCAGACGTAGCCCGGATGAAACATAGTGAGAATCCGGGGTTGCAACACCGCAACTGGCAACTGGTTTGAGTTTTTCAATATTGCGGCCCCGGATTCCCGCGTTGCTTCATCCGGGCTACGAGTGTGGACGTTGCGGGATATGGATACATAAAGAGCCAGGAACATGACTACATTGCAAATCACCCCAATCGGCGCCGCGCTGGGCGCCATCATCGAAGGCGTCAATCTGGCCGAGCCATTGTCAGAAGGGCATTTCGCTGCCTTGAAAGATGCGCTGTTGCAGTACCAGGTCTTGTTCTTTCGCGAACAGCCACTGACTCCACTGCAGCAACGCAACTTTGCCCGCCACTTTGGTGATCTGCATATTCATCCGATCTACCCGAACGTGCCAGACACGCCCGAAGTGCTGATTCTGGATACTCACGACCAGAATCTGCCCGATAACGACAACTGGCATACCGACGTCACTTTCATTGAAACACCACCGTTGGGCGCGATCCTGGCCGCCAAACAATTGCCGCCAACGGGGGGCGATACATTGTGGGCGAGCGGCACCGCTGCTTACGAGGCGCTCTCCGCACCGCTGCAAAACTTGCTGGATGGCCTGACGGCTACCCACGACTTTGGCAAGTCTTTCCCGGAAACGCGCTTTGCCGTGAGCGAAGAGGTGTATGCGCAATGGCATGCCAGCCGTGCCAGACATCCGCCGATTACCCATCCAGTGATTCGCACTCACCCGCAAACCGGCAAGAAAGCGCTGTTTGTGAATGATGGTTTTACCACCCGCATCAACGAACTCAGCGCGCGGGAAAGCCAGGCACTGCTGGACTTTTTGTTTGCGCATATCGCTCGGCCCGAATTCACCCTGCGTTGGCGCTGGCAAGAAAACGACGTGGCTTTCTGGGATAACCGCATTACCCAGCACTATGCGGTGGCCGATTATTTGCCGCACCGGCGCATCATGCATCGCGCCACCATCCTGGGTGACAAGCCATACTGAGTTTCTAGTTACTTTTTTTGGGGGGATGACGCGAAGCGATGCGAACTCAGGCGTAGGGTTTGACGCCAACCAGCTGGTCGGCGGTCACGAAGTGGTAGCCGCGGGATTTCAGGCTGGGCACGATCTGGTCGACCACTTCCACCACGTTATCCAGTGTCACCGGCCCTTCGTGCAGTAGAACAATCGATTGCGGATAAGCCTGACGTAACACTTGTTCGGTCACTTCAATGGCGCGTTCGGGTGCTGTCGGGTTTTCCCAGTTTCGCGGGTCAATGGACCAACCCATGACCCGGAAATCGTGCTCCACCAGAATACGCAATTGTTCTGGTGTCAGTTCGGCATAGGGCGGCCGAAACAGGCGTGGGCGAATGCCGGCCAGACGCTGGAATTCATCATCAGTCCGCTGAATTTGCTGCAGCCAGAAGTCCATCACCGACAGGGATTCGGCATGCGGGTGATCCCACGACAGATTGCCAATGGTGTGCCCGTCTGCCAGCGCTTGGCGCAGTAACTGGTGATTACGGGCCAGTTGGTCGCCTTGCCAGAAGAAGGTCGCAGGAATTCGATGCACCCGTAGCATATCCAGCAGCGCCGCGGTGGTGGCAGCGGGGCCATCACTGAAAGTCAGTGCTACGCCCAAGCCACGGCCGCTGCCCTGATAAAAACAGTGGGCAGGATATTGCTCGGCAAACCGGCGCGCACGGGCGAGATCCAGTTCCTGCTGGTACATCTTCTTGCGTCCTGATGGTCTTGATCGCTGAGGTGCTACAACGTTACGTACGGGCTTGCGAATACCCGGGATGCATCCGCAAGCCGTAAAGGCGACAAACGGTGTTTTGTTATGCAGGCCGATTCGGTGGTCAGACTTGTTTTGCCACCGGCAGAGTCAGTACGGCGACGGCACCGACAGAGCCATTTTCCAATCGTAGCTTGCCGCCATGTTTTTGCGCGATATTGCGCGCAATCGCCAATCCCAGCCCGACTCCCCCGGTTTCACGGGAGCGCGAATTCTCAACCCGAAAGAACGGGTCAAACACGCTTTCGAGCAGATTGGCCGGAACGCCCGGGCCACCGTCGCTCACCCGAACTTCCACCTGTTTGCCGACCAAGGTGGCTTCTACCCTGGCGTATTCGCCGTACTTGACCGCGTTATCCATCAGGTTGGCGATACAACGCTTGAGCGAGCTCACGCTGGCTTGCACCGTCGCGCCGGTGTGCCCGGCAAAAGACACGTCTTGCCCCGCGTCGGCGGCGTCGGCGCAGAGCGTTTCCAGCAAGGAATCGATATCAATGTTCTGGAAGGTCTCGACCGAATTCATGCTGCGGGCAAAATCGAGGCCTTCGCGCACCATTTGCTGCATGGCGGCCAGGTCGCCCAGCAATTGCTTGCGCAGGGTTTCGTCATTCACCTTTTCCAGCCGCAGTCGCAGCCGGGTGAGCGGCGTTTGCAGGTCATGCGCAATGGCTGACAGCATGAACATGCGCTGCTCGATATGCCGCCGAATCTGTACTTGCATGCCGTTGACCGCAGCAATGGCGTGGCGGATTTCGCTCGGGCCTTCTTCGGGCAGTGGCGGGCGATCGATATTGCGTCCCAACTCTTCGGCCAGATAGGTCATGCGGCGCAATGGCTTGACGATCATGCGCGCACCCAGATACGCCAGCAGGGCAATCAGGCTAAAGAACACCAGCCAGTGCCAGGGAAAATTGGTGCGTGGCGGCGGTGGCTGTTCGCCAGGTGGCGGCGCGGACCAACCCAGTGTGAGATGCAATGGCGTGCCATCACTCAACGTCAGGTCAATCAGATGGCAGCTCTGGTGTTCCGGCGATGCCGGTCCGCCACGAAAGAAGCCTGGCGCCATGGTTTCGGGGCGGCGGCATTCAGTATTGGCGCCAGCCTGCCGTAGAACCACGCCTTTGGGCAAGCGGCTGCGTAGCAAGGCGATCAGTGAATCATCTTCCTGTGCTGCCATCGGTTGCGGCGGGCTCAGCGTGGCGTGCAAGCCGATTTGCATGCCTGACTGGGCAATCTGCGTGCGCACACCATCAGGGACCGATTCCATTAATCGCACAAATTGCGCGACGCGTTCGGCTTCGTGCTCGTTACGCATGGTTTGCATGGTTTGCCGGTCTTCGCGCATGGCCAACGAGAAGGTGACAAAAATGGCTACAACAATGCCCAAAGCCAACAGCAGAAATACGCGATTGGTGATCGAACCGAAAAAACGCTGGATCAGTTGCATGCGGACTTTCAATGCTCTACCGCGACACTGGCGGACAGCACGTAGCCTTCGTTGCGCACGGTCTTGATCAGTTGCGGAGCGCGGGCATCATCGCCCAGTTTTTGGCGCAAACGGCTGATTTGCAAATCAATGGAACGTTCAAACGGATCGGCATCGCGGCCTTGCGTCAGATTCAGAATCTGGTCGCGATTAAGGACGCGTTGCGGGTGTTCCAGCAAAATTTTGAGCAAGCGGAACTCACCACCTGACAACATGACCAGCACGCCGTCATGACGCACCAGATGGCGCGCGCGCAGGTCCAGCGTCCAGCCGGCAAAATTCATGGCAATGGCGTCCGGCGCATCCAGATTGGGCGGCAATGCCCACGTCCGGCGCAGCACGGTCCGTACCCGGGCGACCAGTTCACGCGGTTCAAACGGTTTGGTCAGATAATCGTCGGCACCCATTTCCAGGCCCAAAATGCGGTCTACCGGATCGCCGCGTGCGGTCAGGATGATCACCGGCACGGCCGAAGTTGAACGCAGGTTACGGCACAAGGTCAAGCCGTCTTCACCGGGTAGGGTGAGGTCAAGCACTACCAGATCAACTTTGCTGGTTTCCAGGGCCCGCTGCATGGCAGTGCCGTCTGCCGCCATCACGGTGCGAAAACCGTGGGAGTCCAGATAGTCGGCCAGCAGGGTACGGATTTCCTGGTCGTCATCGACCACCAGAATGCGCGAAGGGTTTTGGGTTTCCATGGAGGGCCATTATGTCAAAGCTGCACGGCGGCACACGCCAGGTTTGTATCTTCAAGTATCAATTACGCCAATTTTCGCCCGCTGATACAAAGCGGGCTGCAGATTGCAAGCGCTGATACAAAATACTCATTCGTCATATTTCGGACGGTGGGACTTCCAGCTTTGCACCGTGCAATTCACGGGTTTCACCATGGCGCAGCACAAAAAACTCGCCGGGAGCCAGACCTTGTTCCTCGCAAGCAATCGCCAGATCGGCTCTGGGTTGGTCCAGCGGCTCATCGGTTAGCTCAAAAGTGCCCCAGTGAATGCCCATGGAGAGGCGCGAGCGCAATTCACGATGTATCCGCACCGATTCCTCCGGATTGACGTGCTGGTTCTGCATAAACCAGCGCGGCTCATAGGCGCCTACGCCAATGGCGGCGAAATCGAAACCATCGAAACGCTCGGCGATATCACCAATGTCTTTTGAATAACCCAGATCGCCCGAGAAAAAGAAGCGAAAGCCGTCGACTTCGAGCACCCAGGCGCCCCACAGCGTGGCGTTGCGGTCCAGCGGCGTGCGGGCACTCCAGTGCTGCACCGGGACGAAAGTCAGCGTGGCTTTGCCAGCTTGCGCGGTTTCCCACCAATCCAGATAGATCAAACGCTCGGCCGGTAGGTGTGGCAACTTGCGCTTCATCCAGGCATCCATGCCCAGGGCGACGGCAAAGGTGGGCGGACCGCCAGCCTGGCGTGACAAGGCCATCACACTGGCGTGGTCCAGATGGTCATAGTGGTTATGCGAAATCAGTACCAGATCAATATGTGGCAGCTCGGCCAAAGCCACGCCGGGCGGCTGATGGCGCTTGGGGCCTGCAAAGGGCACCGGCGAACAGCGTTCGGAAAACACCGGGTCAGTCAAAATATTGAGCCCGGCTACCTGTAGCAACAGCGTGTTATGGCCGATCCAGGTGACGGCAGGGGCGTCGTGGCGCTGGTGGATAAAGTCCAGATGCGGCGCGATAGCGGACAAATCAGTTGTGGGAGGTGGCGGCAGATTGTGCGCTTTGCGTTCGGCCCGCCAGCGCCGCAGATCATCGGCAGAAGGGCGGCCGTGCGGGTAACGGTTGCGAAATCCCGTTGGCGTATGATGTGGTTTGGCCGGGTCGAAATGAATATTGCGATGCGGATTGCCGGTTAGTGCGGTCAACGCCAGTGCCAGCGTTCTTCTCATCCATGTCATAGGGGGCGGCCTGCTCCAGCAGTGGTGATTTGGGGGCGGGGCTATAAATATCCGGCTGGTGCCCCGATCTGTAGTTGGGCGCATTTCGCGGAAAAAGTTCGCGGCCAGCACCGCGTTGGCCTACCCAGAGTGACTTGCATTGCAAAACCGATGAATTATCTTGCGCATCTTTTACTTGCTGGACCGGCACCGGCCTATCGGCTGGGTGGGCTGCTGGGCGATTTTGTCAAAGGCCCCTTGCCGGGTCAGCTGGCAGAGCCGCTTGCGGCAGGGGTTGCCCTGCATCGCAGTATTGACGTATTTGCGGATGAACACCCGGCTTTTCTGGCCAGCCGGGCACGGGTAAGCGCGCTACGGCGGCGCTACTCGGGAATCATGGTCGACATGTTTTATGACCACTTTCTGGCCGCGCGCTGGAGCGAATTCAGTGATCAGGCACTGCCGGATTTTGCCAACGACACTTACACCTTGCTGCGGGCGAATCAAACCGTACTGCCGGAAAGGCTGGCGCAGATACTGCCCCATATGCAGCAATACGACTGGCTCACGTCGTACCGCGAGGTGGCATCGATTACTCGCGCTATCGACAATATGGCGACGCGGCGTTTGTCCCGGCCTAATCCCATGGTGGGCGGCGGCGAGGAACTCATCGAGCAATATCAAGGGTTTGAAGCGGATTTTCTGGCGTTCTGGCCCGACGTTTTGAGCCACAGCGAGCAGTGGCGGCGGGCGTACACTCGCAACGGGCTGCCACTGTAGGCGGTGCAATCCGCCGCCATCAATGCTGTTACAAGCCCTTGAACGTGGCCTGCAACAACAACAAATCGCGCCACGCCTTGGCTTTGTCTGGCAAGTTACGCAGCAAATATGCCGGGTGATAGCTCACCACTACCGGTACGCCTTGATAGTGATGCAAAGTGCCGCGCAAAGAACTGATCGGCGCGTCGGTTTGCAGCAAGGTCTGGATGGCAAAGCGGCCCACGGCAAAGATCACTTTGGGTTTGACCAGTTCTACCTGGCGGCGCAAGTACGGTGAGCACTGCGCGACTTCTTCCGGCAACGGGTTGCGGTTGTTGGGCGGACGGCATTTAAGCACATTGGCGATATACACCCCTTCACCGCGCTGCTCGCCTATGGCCTTGAGCATATTGTCCAGCAACTGCCCGGCGGCACCCACAAATGGCTCGCCTTGCAGGTCTTCTTGCTGGCCTGGTGCTTCGCCAATCACCATGATGTCGGCGTTGGCGTTACCCACACCGTAAACCGTGTTGTTGCGACCTTCGCATAGCTTGCATGCGGTACAGCCTTTGACGGACTGCTGCAGCGCATGCCAATCCATCTGGCCGATTTCCAGACTGCGGGCATCGGGCTCGGCTGTGACCAATGGCGCGGGTGTGGCGCGGGCGCTGGTTTCGGGTACAACGGGGATGGATGGCGCTGCGCGGACCGGTCGTGCAGATTCTGCAACGGGTGCTTGTGGTTGAGCCTGGGTAACAACTGGCGCAGCGTGCGTGGCGGTTACCGGCGTATTTGCCGATGGCGTGACGGCAGTTGGCTGCAGGGCAGCGGTGACTGCTTCAGCTGCTAATGCGGCTTCTTCCAGTTTGAAGGCCTGCAGTCGTTCGCGGTCTACCCAAAGTGGCGTAAAGCCCATTTCGTGCAGAATCTGTTCACGCCGACCCATCAGGCAGCTCCGGTTAAATCAAAAGTATAGAGTACCGCATCTTCGCGCCCGCCACCGGGTACCGGATAGTAGCCTTTACGCAAGCCAGTGGCGGTAGCACCCAGCTTTTCGTACAAAGTCCGCGCGGGTTGATTGCCCACGCGCACTTCCAGAAACAGACTGCGCGCACCTTTGGTCTTTAGCTGATCAATCAATCCGCCCAGCAAACGCTGGCCCAAGCCCTGGCGTTGCTGCCATGGCGCTACTGCAATCAGCAACAGTTCGGCTTCATCCAGCACCAGGCTGGCCACGGCAAAGCCAGCGACTTCGCCGTCCGTTTCCAGTACCAGGCAAGTGTGATTTTCCAGCGAGTCATGCCAATGCCCCAATGCCCATGGGTGGGGATTGGTTTCGGCATCCAGGGCCAGGATGGCATCCAGATCGGCATGATGCAGTTTGCGGATATTCAAGGCTTGGCAACCCGTTCGTGGGTTTTCAGCGCTACTTTGTCGCGCAGGTATAAAAGTTCAGCCTGATCGGCGGGCAAGCCTTTACCGGCATCAAACAATGGCGTGGCCAATGCCAGAATCTCCCGTGCATGCGGAAAGCGATCCGGCACGATACTGGCTATGGCATTGCCCAGTCGCGGCGCCAGTAACGAGCCATAAGCGGCAAAACCGCTACCCAGGCCAATCCAGCCTTCGCCTTCTGGCAGCGGCACTGCATCTGGGTCACAGACCGTCGCGGCCACGGTTTCCAGCCACTGGCCGTCTTGTTTGCGATAAGCCGCGCAATAAACCTGGTTCATGCGCGCATCCAGGCAAACATAAGCTTGTTCGCCTTCACATTGAGCGGCCAGCGCTTGCAAGGTGGAGACACCCAGCAGCGGGATATTCAAACCGAATGCCAGACCCTGGGCGATGCCGCAACCGATGCGCAGGCCGGTAAACGAGCCCGGCCCCATGCCGAAGGCGATACCGCTGATCTCGCTACGCTGTACACCGGTATCTGCCAGCAATTGCTCAATGGCTTGCAGGGTCAACTCGGCATGGCGCTGGCCGACATGCCAGTCGCGCACGGTCAGACCTGCAGTGCCGCCGGATAAAGCGAGCGACAAATGTTCGGTAGAAGTATCAAGAGCAAGATAGGCGGGCATGGATTACGCGCAGGGTGAGCCACGCATGCTGGATGGGCAAGGGCGCGATTTTACCACGCGTAGCCTTTATGCCGCAGGCTGTTGGCGCGGCGGTTTTTTAGGGCGGGGGTAGTTCGGCAAATTGCGGCAGCTGGTCGGTAATCTGATGCCACGGCGCCTTGAACGCCACGTAAATGTGGTGATCGGGCTGACGCGATGGAGTATCGGTCAGTGTGCCGATGCGCACGTGTACATACTCACGGCCACGCACGATTGAAAACAGCGGCGACAGGCAAAGCGCGCAATGGGCATCGTAGCCCTCGGCGCTTTCATCCTGGTGGCGCACATGTTCCGCGCCTTGGGTCAGCTGAAGTTTGCCAGTTTTGATGCCGGCATAGGTGTTGAATGCCGATCCAGTACGGCGCCGGCAGCGGATGCAGTGGCAATAACCGGCGTATTCAAAGGCGTCTTCAACGGTGTAATGGACTGCACCACATAGACATTGGCCATTGAGTTGCATGCTGAATGCTCCCGGATTGCAAAGCTCGATCGGTAAGATTCGGTTACCTGGCGTGTCAGGCCAGCTCAGCCTGTTTACCCAGGGCGATTTCGTAGCGGACATAATCCGTACGCGTGGCCACCTTGTCGTACACCGCCTGCGCCGCTGCGTTGCCAGCATCGGTGATCCAGTAAACGCGAAACCAGTGCTGGGCAATACCCAATTGGCGCACATGCTCAATCAGCGCCGAAGCCACGCCAAGACGGCGCGCGCTGGCGCTGACAAACAAATCTTCCAGATAACAGATGGTTTGCGCACTCCAGGTATGCGGGTGGCAAACAAAGTGGCAAAAACCTAGCAGCTCGCCGGAGTCGCTCACCGCGGCCAGCCCGTGGATGGGCGCATTGGCATCCAGAATGCGCTGCCATGTGGCGGCGGTGACTTGTGGGTCCAGTGTGGCGTCGTATCCGCCGCAATAGACCTGCCAATGAGCAAGCCAGGCGGTGTGATCAGAAGCTTGAAGCGGGCGAATCTGCATGTAAGGACACGGCCGTTTGGGGTAAACGCATACGCTACCCGAGAAGCATAAACCCGGTCAAACGGCCGATGGCGTGGGTGTTACTTGATCAGCGTAACGGGTACCGGTGCCGTCGCGGCCACTTGCGCTGCAACTGAGCCGAGCATGAAGCGATCCAGTCCTTCGTTACCACGCGTGCCCATCACCACTCGCTGGCAATCGTGGTGTGAAGCCTGTTCGCAGATCACGCTGAACGGTTTGCCCAGACGCACTCGCGTGGAGAAGACGACCCCTTTGGCATTGAGCCATTCGATATAGGGCGCCAATACTTCTTCGCCTTGCTGGTGCAGCAGTTGGGTCATCGGTTCCATGCCTTCGATGCCTTCCAGCACCGAGGCATACAGACCCGGTTGCTGCACATTCAAGAGACGCAGTGCCAGATTGGGGTTATGTGCCACCAGACTAGCTGCATGTTCCAGTGCGCGCTGGGCGTTATCCGAGCCATCGACTGGAACCAGAATATTCATATTTGCCATGAGAGTTGCTCCTTGGTCGATAGCGATCAGTTCACCAGCGTGACCGGTACATCGGCCAGATGAACCACTTTGCCCGCCACCGAGCCCAGCAAGAGTGCCGCTGCCGCGCCACGACCGCGCGTGCCCATGAAGATCTGGCTGGCGTCGACTTTGTGGCTGGTTTCGATCACGGTTTCGGCCACGGGCCCAATCATTAAACGTTGCTCCAGGATGATTCCGGCCCGCTGCACCAGATCAATGGCCGCTGCCATGGCCTTGCGGGCTTCATCACGGGCAATGGCGTACAAACGGTCTTCGCTGATCAGCGCCCGTACCCGGCCTTGCAATGGTGGTTGCACATTGAGTAGTACGACGCGGGTAAATTTTTCGGTATTGCTGAACGCCAGGGCCGCCTGCACAGCACGTAACGCTTGCGGTGAGCCATCGACTGGAATGAGAACGGTAGACATGCGGCTTCCTGAGCTGGAGATGAAGCTTTCAATAGCTCATCATATAAAGATGCTGGCTTGATGTCGCGTCGTTACTTGGGCAAAAGTGTTGGCAATAGTCGCTTGACGTTCTTGTAATCAAAGAGACAAAAAATGGATAAGAAAAGACCCGCCGAAGCGGGTCTTTTTTGATGCTGTCGAAGATGCTGGATCAGCGTTTGCTAAACACCATACTACCGTTGTCGATATCCACGGCGATGGTGTCTTTGGCCCCAAACTCGCCACTCAACAGCTTTTTGGCCAGCGGGTTTTCGATATCGGTCTGGATCGCCCGTTTGAGCGGGCGCGCACCATACACCGGATCGAACCCGGCATCGGCGATCATATCCAGCGCCGCATCGCTCACTACCAAGCCCATCTCCATCTGCGCCAACCGCTGTTGCAACCGGTCCAGTTGTACGCGAGCGATATTGCGAATCTGCAATTGGTCGAGCGCGTGGAACACCACCACCTCGTCGATCCGGTTCACAAACTCGGGCCGGAAGTGCAATTTGACCTCAGCCATCACCGCCAGCTTCACCACCTGATAATCGTTTTCCGCCATCGCCTGGATTTGTTGCGAGCCCAGGTTGGACGTCATCACGATCACGGTGTTTTTGAAGTCGACCGTGCGGCCTTGGCCATCGGTCAGGCGGCCATCGTCGAGCACTTGCAGCAAGATGTTGAACACATCCGGGTGCGCCTTTTCGACTTCGTCCAGCAAGATCACGCTGTACGGTTTGCGCCGCACGGCCTCGGTCAGATAACCGCCTTCTTCGTAACCCACGTAGCCAGGAGGCGCGCCAATCAAACGCGCCACCGAGTGTTTCTCCATGAACTCGCTCATGTCGATGCGGATCAAATGATCTTCCGCATCAAACAGGAACTCGGCCAGAGCTTTGGTCAGCTCGGTTTTACCGACACCAGTTGGTCCGAGGAACAGAAACGAACCATAAGGCCGGTTCGGGTCGGCCAGGCCTGAGCGCGAGCGGCGGATGGCGTCGGAAACCAGTCGCACGGCTTCGTTCTGGCCGATCACGCGTTTGTGCAGCACGTCTTCCATGCCCAGCAGCTTGTCGCGTTCACCTTGCATCATGCGGCTGACCGGAATGCCGGTCGAGCGGCTGACCACCTCGGCAATTTCTTCTGCGCCTACTTGCGTGCGCAACAAACGATTTGGCTTATCCTGGCCTTCGGCTGCTTCGGCGACCTTCAACTGCGCCTCAAGCTCGGGCAACTTGCCGTATTGCAACTCGGACGCTTTGTCCCACTCGCCCCGGCGGCGGGCGGCATCCATGGCTAGCTTGACCTGTTCAAGTTCCTCACGAATCGCCTGGCTACCCAGAACGGCGGCTTTCTCGGCTTTCCAGATTTCTTCCAGATCCGAGTATTCCTTGCCCAGCGTGCCAATCTCATCCTCGATCAACGCCAGGCGGCGGCGAGAGGCTTCGTCTTTCTCTTTTTTTACGGCTTCGCGTTCGATCTTGAGCTGGATGATACGGCGGTCGAGCTTGTCCATCGACTCCGGTTTGGAGTCGATTTCCATCTTGATCTTGGCCGCAGCTTCATCGATCAAGTCGATTGCTTTGTCGGGCAAGAAGCGGTCGGTGATATAGCGGTGGCTCAGTTCGGCTGCCGCCACAATCGCCGGGTCGGTGATCTCCACCCCGTGGTGAATCTCATATTTCTCCTGCAGCCCGCGCAGGATGGCGATGGTGTCTTCCACGCTCGGTTCATCGACCAGCACTTTCTGGAAGCGCCGTTCCAGCGCGGCGTCTTTCTCGATGTATTTGCGGTATTCATCCAGCGTGGTCGCGCCAATGCAATGCAGCTCGCCGCGAGCCAGCGCGGGCTTGAGCATATTGCCCGCGTCCATTGCACCTTCTGCTTTACCAGCGCCAACCAGCGTGTGCAGCTCATCGATAAAGATAATCGTCGAGCCTTCATCCTTGGCCAGTTCGTTCAGCACGGCTTTCAGGCGTTCTTCAAACTCGCCGCGATACTTGGCCCCAGCCAGCAGAGATGCGAGGTCCAGCACCAGCAGGCGCTTGTGTTTGAGCGAATCGGGTACTTCGCCTTCGATAATCCGTTGTGCCAGGCCTTCCACAATGGCGGTCTTGCCCACGCCAGGTTCACCGATCAATACCGGGTTGTTCTTGGTGCGGCGTTGCAATACCTGAATGGCGCGACGGATTTCGTCATCACGGCCAATGACCGGGTCCAGCTTGCCTTGGCGGGCACGCTCGGTCAGATCCAGGCAGTATTTATTGAGTGCTTCGCGGTTCTGTTCAGCGTCGGCACTATCCACCGAACCGCCGCCGCGCACGGCATCAATCGCCGCTTCAATGGCTTTCTTGTTGCCACCTTGTTGCTTGAGCAGTTTGGCTGCATCGCTCTTGTCATCAGCCAGCGCCAGGATGAACGAATCACTGGAGATAAACTGATCGCCGCGTTTGCTGGCGGTTTTGTCGGTCAGGTTCAGCAGGTTGGACAGATCTCGCGAGACGGTGATCTCGCCGCCGTTGCCTTCCACCTTGGGCAGGCGGTCAATCGACTCTTGCAGCGCCTGCTTGAGCGGCTGCACGTTGACGCCAGCGCGGGCGAGCAGGGCGCCGACGCCGGATTCATTGTCGTTGAGCAAAGCCAGCAGCAAATGCTGTGGCTCGATATAGCTGTTGTCGTTGCCGAGCGCCATGCTTTGGGCGTCGGCGAAGGCTTGCTGAAATTTGGTTGTGAGTTTGTCAAAGCGCATGGTGGCCCTCTCTAAATGTGCGTTATTGCACAAAAGATGGGCACCAATAACCTCATTTCAAGCGCGGCGTGATGCGGAATTTTTTTCCGCTGAAAGGCGGGGCAGTATTGAAAAGTTGTTGATAGGAAAGGGGTTGTAGGCACGTTATGCAGGCTATCAAATATAGTCACGGCATCGCATTCAAATCTGGCTGCCGCTTCAATATTTCCCGGCTCTCTGCTTCATTGATTTTTTCAATATCAACGTTGTACAGCAACGTTAGCACGATACGATGCCCGGTCGTCACTGCTTGGGCCAGAGCCCTATGCGATGCACGAAATCCATCTGGACTGCCTTTACGATATGGCTTGTTCGCCAATAGATTTGCGACATTCCTACGATAGTGTTTTAGCGGTCGGCTGCTGCCGCCCTTTGCTTTTCCTACATAGCTGTGCAGCAATTTTCCTGTATCCAGATCAATAATTTCCCAGAGATAAAGCAGCGGTCTTGTCTGATCAACATTTTGAGAAAGAAAGACAAAGTCCATTGCAAGTCACTGAAATAAGTTAAATTTTAAGATCGAAAGGGCGGTGCGGTGTTGCTTATCACACTTCAGGCTGCTCTTGTATTCTTCAAGCTTGGCTCTTGCGCCAGGCCAGCTTATCCGCCAGCGTCACCACGTTCCCCACGATGATGAGGGCAGGCGGCTTGATGCCTGCGGCTTCAATCAAATGGGGCAGGGTACTCAAGGTGCCAATCACTGTTTTCTGTTGCGGCGTGGTGGCCTGCTGCACGATGGCAACGGGCGTATCCGCGGTGCGGCCGTGGGCAATCAGTTGCTCGCAAATGCGGGGTGCCTGTTTGACGCCCATGTAAATCACGATGGTTTCGTTGGGATTGGTCAACCTTGGCCAGTCCAGTTCAATTTCGCCGGCGCGGCGGTGGCCGGTGACAAACGTCACCGACTGCGCATAATCACGGTGGGTCAGCGGAATCCCGGCATAGCACGATGCGCCGGCGGCCGAGGTAATCCCTGGCACCACTTCAAAGCTCACGCCGTTTTCGGCCAGTTCTTCGATCTCTTCACCGCCACGGCCAAAGATGAACGGATCGCCCCCTTTAAGCCGGAGCACGGTTTTGCCTTGCTGCGCCAGCTTGACCAGCAGGCGGTTGATTTCTTCTTGCGGCAGCGCGTGGTTGTCGGCTTTCTTGCCCACGTAAATGCGTTCGGCATCGCGCCGGACCAGTTCCAGAATCGCCGGAGAGACGAGATTGTCGTAAAGCACCACATCGGCTTTCTGCATCAACCGTAAAGCACGGAAAGTGAGCAAATCCGGATTGCCGGGACCGGCGCCGACCAGATACACCGCGCCTTGTTGCAGGCTGGCGCTGTCGGCTGCGGCCAGCGTGGTTTGCAGGCTTTGCGTGGCACCAACCTCATCACCGGCCAGCGCGCGTTCTGCTGCGGGTCCGTCCAGTGCGACTTCCCAAAAGCGCCGGCGCGCACGTTCGTCATCACCAAATTTCTGTTTTACGGCATCACGCAAATTACCCGCCAGCCTGGCCAGCGTGCCGTAGCCGTGGGGCAACCATGCTTCGATGCGCGCACGGATCAAGCGGGCCAGCACCGGGGCCTGGCCGCCGGTGGAGATGGCAATCTGCAAAGGCGAGCGATCAACCATGGACGGCACAATAAATCGGCACAGCGCCGGGTCATCCACCACGTTGACCAGAATGCCACGTTGCTCACAGGCATCGAACACCAGGCGATTGACCTCGCGATCATTGGTGGCGGCAATCACGACGCGGTGGCCGATCACATCGTCGGTCAGGAAAGTACGTGCCGTGTGTGTGATTTTGTCTTCAGCCGCAAATTGCGCCAGTTCCGCGACCACCTTAGGCGCAATGACGTGTAACTGCGTGCCAGCGGCCAGCAGCATGCGGGCTTTGCGTAACGCGACTTCGCCGCCGCCCACAATCAGGCTGCGTTGCTGGTGAAGGTCCAAAAACAGGGGAAAGTAATCCATGGTTTACCCGGGGCTTGTTCCGGTCGCAGGTTTGGTAGCGACATCCATTCAATCAGTACAATCGCATACTGATCGGGATCAAAGTGCAGCTATAACTGCTGTTTTAGCCTGCACCTGCGTAATTTGTCAGTACATCACAATTTTTTTGATATTGAGCTCGGGTTGATCTTTAACCCGTAGCCTCTAAACTGCGGCGCAAGAAGCTGTAGTGGCATTTATCCAGTATCAAGCCCGCTAGTTTAACCCTGAAACCGCCCGCGCCGTGCCGGGTAAAAGGAATCACCATGCTGATCCGCAGTGCGCTTGTTTCCCTTGTGTTGTTCGCGCTGGCCACGCCTGCGCTTGCCGTGGACCCGCAAGACCTGGCCAAGAGCAAAAACTGCTTTGCCTGTCATGCGCTGGATAGCAAGCTGGTCGGCCCGGCCTGGAAGGACGTGGCGGCCAAGTTCAAAACCCAGAAGGGCGCGGCAGACATGCTGGCAGGCAAGATCAAAAACGGCAGCCAGGGTACTTGGGGCGCCGTGCCAATGCCGCCCAATGCGGTGAGTGATGCGGAAGCCAAGCAACTGGCACAGTGGATATTGACCCGCAAATACTGAGGGCGACGAGGAGTGAGGCGCTGCATGCCTTCCTGGTTCGTCATCCCCGCGCAGTCGGGGATCCAGTGAGGCCTTCGAGGCAGTCATAGTGAACGAAGCTAAAGTACACCCTCCTGAGCGGTGATGAGGCAGCATTCAGTCATCATCACCTGTAAACAAAAGCCGGACGCTCTTACATCCGGCTTTTTTTATTCGCGTCGGCCCCGCCAGGCGTCCCTACCAGGGAATCGGCGTGCCGTCGTAATTGAAAAAGTTGCCGCTTTCGCTGGGCTGTGTCTGGTGAATAACCCGCCGCATACCGGCCACGGATTCGGCTGCGGTCACCGAGGCGCCCGGGCCGCCCATATCGGTTTGTACCCAGCCAGGGTGCAGCAGAATAACCGTATGCCGCGGAGCCAGATCCAGTGCCAGGCTTTTCAGCGCAGCGTTGAGCCCGGCTTTGGCGCTGCGATAGTGATACGCGCCGCCGGAGTGGTTGTCTTCAATGCTGCCCATCTTGCTGCTGAGGCTGGCAATTTTTGCGCCCGGGTTTAGGTGTGATAGCAAGGCTTCCACCACTTTGATCGGGGCGATGGTATCGACGGCCAGCGTCTGCAGCCAGATATCGACATCGGTGCGCCCGAGTTGTTGGCGCTCGCCGCCATAAAAACCAGCGTTATTGATCAGCAAATCAATCCGCTCGTCGGCAATCGTTTGCCCCAGCGCCGCGACTTTGGGCCAATCAGTGATATCAAGCAGTAACACGCGCAATTGGTCTGGGTAGCGGGTCTGCAGTTTGGCCAGCGCGGGTGTTATGGTTCTGGCGGTGGCAATGACGCGCCAGTCGTCTTGCAAGAACTGGGTGATGAATTCCAGACCTATGCCACGGCCTCCACCAGTAACGAATACAGTATTCATGACAACCCCGCGTGTTGTTAACGAAGATTCAAAGCAGACAGCAGGATGGACCGCGGCAATGGACAAAGGTGCACGCACGATGAGGGCTGGTCCTCAGAACCGGAATGGTATGCCGAATCTGGCCAGCTACGCACTTGCCTGCGTCTTGTTGGGTACGGCGGCCTCTGGCCAGGCCCAGGTTTACAAATGCCTGGATGATCAGGGCCGGGTCAGTTATGGCGAAATGCCGTGCAAGGGGCAAAAGCAATTGCCGTATGCTGCGGGCTCGGTGACGACCATTGAAGGCATCAAGCCTACCCCTACGCCAATTCCGACCCCAGCCCCGCCAGAGCCGGTGGCTCAGGCAAGGCAAGATGTTCCAGCAGACAATTTGCCCCAGCCCACACCGGACCCCAATCTGCCGGCTGGCGTTAACTGCAATGTAGACAATCCTGGCTATGACTCGGCGTTTTGTTCCCCCCGAAACCTGCGGGGGTTATATGGGCCACCGGTGGTCAATCCATTGCGGGGTCGGCGTTTGTCTCCCTGATTGGCTGGAACCGTTTGCGAATTTACGCGTCAGCTCACTTGCGGGCCGCCAGGCGGTTTGGGGTGAGCTTTTTTACTGTCAGCACAGCCCCACCACGGGTAACATCGCAGCCTTCGGTTTTATCCAGCTATTGAATCAGTTGAATCAGGAATTTTGAATATGCCGTTGTCGCAATTGCAACCGGCGCTGTTGTGGCGTCATTTCCAGACCCTGTGCAGTTTTCCCCGTCCTTCCAAACATGAAGCCGCTTTGCGCGATCATTTGCGTGCCTGGGCCACGGCGCAGGGGCTGGCGCATGAAGTGGATGGAACCGGTAATTTGCTGATCCGCAAACCGGCGACGCCTGGCTTTGAAGATCGCCAGACGGTTGTGTTGCAGGGCCACCTGGATATGGTCACGCAAAAAAATGCAGATACCGCTCACGACTTTTTCAATGATCCGATTCGTCCGCGTGTAGAAGATGGCTGGGTTAAAGCCGATGGCACTACGCTGGGCGCGGACAACGGCATTGGCGTGGCCGCTGGTCTGGCCGTGCTGGAAAGCAAAGACATCGAACATGGTCCGATTGAAGTACTGCTGACGGTGGATGAAGAAGCCGGCATGAGCGGCGTGCAGGGCCTCAAGCCTGGCTGGCTGACCGGCCAGATGCTGTTGAATCTGGATACCGAAGACTGGGGCGAGTTGTACGTGGGCTGTGCCGGCGGCGTGGACGTGACCGTTAGTCGCCCGTTGGCACAAGAGCCGATTCCAGCTGGCATGCAGGTGATCAAGCTGGCGATCAAAGGTTTGCGCGGCGGCCATTCCGGCGTGGATATCCATCTGGAACGTGGCAACGCCAACCGTATTCTGGCGCGCGTTATCAATGACTTGCTGGCTCGGTGTGCCTCACGCCTGGTGTCATTTGAAGGTGGTACGTTACGCAACGCGCTGCCGCGTGAAGCATTTGCCGTGCTGGCTGTGCCGGAAGCCGAGAGTGACCAGATTCAAGCCGTGGTGCGTCGCTGGCAACAACGCCTGAGCCGCGAACTGGCGCGGGTGGATGAAGGCGTGAAACTGAGCGTGGAGCCCGCGCTGGCCGAACATGGTCTGTCCGGGCAGGCCAGCCGCCAGGTTATCGACTTGCTGCAAGCCTTGCCACACGGCGTGTCGCGCTGGAGTCAGGCGGTGCCGGGCGTGGTGGAGTCATCCAACAATCTGGGCGTGGTGCGGGTGGGCGAGGCCGGGTTTAGCGCGGCGCTGCTGGTGCGTTCGCTGACCGATGAAGGACTGGACGACGTGGCCAGCCGCATTGAAGCGATTGCCCGCATGGCCGGTGCGCAAAGCGAACGACATGGCGCATACCCCGGCTGGGCGCCGGATCCGTCGTCTTCTGCATTGAAATTGCTGCGGGATGTCTATCGCGAGCGCTATGGTAAAGAGGCCGTCATCAAGGTCATTCACGCCGGGCTGGAGTGTGGACTGATTGCGGGCAAGTATCCGGCACTGCAAATGGTGTCGTTTGGCCCGACCGTGCGCGGTGCGCATTCCCCCGATGAACGCGTTGAAATCGAAACTGTGGGTTATTTCTGGAATCTGCTGGTCGATGCCTTGAAAGCGGTGCCAAAACGCTGAGGGTGGGCGCCGGTTGGTACCGTTGAAGTTTGTTTGCGTGTTTCTGTACATTCCTGGAGGCAATAGCCATGCCATTTGAAGACAGCAAATCCAAAGTAGCAACGGCGTCAGCCGGTCATTCTCGTCGTGATTTTCTCACCGTCTCCATAGCGACTGGTTTTGCGCTGGCGGTGCGGCCGGTGGCAGCTTCGACCATCATTACCGATTCAACCGGGTTGCAAGCCGGGACCGTGACCATTGCCGTGGCCGGTGGCGACATGCCAGCGTATCGCGCGCAGCCAGCGGCGGCCAAAGGCCCTTTGCCGGTAGTGATCGTGGTGCAGGAAGTGTTTGGTGTGCACGAGCACATTCAGGACGTTTGCCGTCGCTTGGCCAAACTGGGTTATCTGGCAATCGCGCCGGAGCTATACTTCCGGCAGGGTGATCCACGCAAGTACCCCGAAATTGCCGATCTCTTGAAAAACCTGGTTTCCAAAGTGCCGGACGAGCAAGTCATTGCCGATCTGGACGTGACCGTGGCATTTGCCATAGCCAACGGTGGCGACGCTGCCCGCGTTGCGCTGACCGGCTTTTGTTGGGGCGGACGCATTGCGTGGCTGTATGCGGCGCACAATCCGCGCTTGAAGGCAGTGGCGATTTGGTACGGCCAGGTTCTGCAGCCAACTTCGGCCAATAGTCCGAAAAATGCGCTTGATCTGGTCGACAAGATCAACGTGCCGGTGATTGGATTTTTTGGCGGCAAGGATCAAGGCATTACCCAGGAAAACCTGGCCAAAATGCGTGCGGCCATGGATGCTGCCAATAAAACCTTCGAGCTGCATGTTTATCCTGAAGCGGGGCACGGCTTTAATGCCGATTACCGGCCTAGCTACGACGAGGCAGCAGCCAAGGATGCCTGGCAACGCATGCTGGGCTGGTTTCACAAATACGGTGTGTGAGCGCTCAACCGCCCACGAAAAACGGCCACACAGGTGGCCGTTTTTTATTGCGCGTGAGCCAGATATGAAAGCGACTCAAGCTGACCTTGCGGCCATTTTTTCCAGTGCCTCACCGGTAACACGGCAGATGCGCCAGTCCGGCATAACGGTCGCGCCCAGGCCTTCATAAAAAGCGATGGCGTTGGCGTTCCAGTCCAGCACGCTCCATTCAAAACGACCGTAACCGCGCTCGCGGGCGATGCGCGCCAGTTGCAGCAACATGCGTTTGCCAACCCCCAGTCCGCGTGCGTGCGGGCGCACATAAAGGTCTTCCAGATACAGGCTGCGGCGGGTGAGGAAGGTGGAGTAACTTTGCAGGAACAAGGCAAAGGACACCACGCTACCTTCCAGTTCTGCAATCAGGCATTCAATCAGCGGACGATTACCAAACAAATCATCAGTCAGACGTTCGGCACTCATATCCAGCACATGCGTCAGTTTCTCGAATTCGGCCAGTTCGCTGATCATGGCCATGATTTCAGGAACATCGGCAGGTGTAGCGGGGCGGATATGCAAAGCTGAAGACATACAGATAATCCTTTGAATCAAATCATTAATACATAGCAGGGTACTGAAAATACAAAAACAAACGGGCGGTTAAAGCCGCCCGTTTGTTTTATGACCGAAACTGATTTGAATCAGTTCAATCTGGCAATGATGATCACTTGGCGTGATTGATCATGTAATGCGCAGCAGCACGGAATTCATCATCCGAGCCGGTATAGCCGCCTTTAACTGGCATCTGGCCATTGCCGCTCTTCAAGACTTTTTCGATTGCCGCATCGGCGTTGCCACCCAGCTTGGCAGTCCAGGCTGCTTTGTCGCCAAACTTGGGCGAACCCAGCAGGCCAGTGCCATGACATGCCGAACATGTACTTTCGAAAATCTCTTTGCCTTTGACTTCCGGATCAATTGCGCCACCGGCACCACCGGCTGGTTCCGGCGCCACAAACTTGGCGCCCGCATCGTCGGCCATGTAGGCCACGGCACGTTTGACTTCGTCATCGGTCAAATCGGTCGAACCGCCACGCGCTGGCATGGCGTTAAAGCCGTGAATGGCGTGAGTCCACAGGGTTTCAAAGCCCTTGGAGATACGCGGCGCCCATGCGGCGGAATCGCCAAATTTCGGCGAGCCCATCAGGCCCGTGCCATGACAGGAAATACAGACGTTTTCAAAGACCATCTTGCCGCTGCGCGAACCGATCGGGGCGCTATCGACCACCTTGCTGATACCGACCGGTTGCAGGCGCGATTCGATAGCTTGATCGGTCATGGTCATGAGGCCCAGATTCACTCCGCTACCGGAGGTGAACAGCTTGACCACCATGAAGATGAAAAGCGGCACACCTACGAGCGCCGCTACGATGAGGCCAACAAAGCTTTTAACTCCGGAAGCGTTTGAACCACTCATGCTGCCATCCCTTTTAATATCGTGTAGCGAGGTAAATCGTGAAATTGGGCCGAATTATACCGGCAAGGCGGGTGGCGGGAAAGCTGCGTAGACGCTCCGCGGCAAACACGGTATTATCCGTTTCCTCGAAAGACATGCGCCCGTAGCTCAGTTGGATAGAGTATTGGTTTCCGAAACCAAGGGTCACAGGTTCGATTCCTGTCGGGCGCACCAATAAAATCAATTACTTGGCTGGTTTATAGCGCGTTCTGCAGCTAATCCGGGCAAGCCTTTTTCTCCCTCTTTCTGTCCTTATTTTCCCGTAAAAAAATCTATTGTGGCGTGTGCCTTAAATGCCTGAATCAGGTGCGTTTTTGCGCGATTGTGCCCGCTAATCCGGTTTGCTGGCGAGTTTACTTGCATGCGTAAAGGGTTTTGGCTGGTCGCCAAAGAAAAATGCCCGAAGCGCAAACAAACATATTGCGGTTCGGGCATGGTTTGCTAGCGGGTTTAATGCGTAGCGGCGGCCGACTTGGCAGCTACACCGGATGCAGTGTTGGCAGTTTGCTGCTTGGCCGCGGTTTCCCAACCGCCGCCCAAAGCCATAAACAGATTAATCTGATCCATGGCTATCTGACTATCTGATGCGGCTAATGCCGCATCGGCGTTGGCCAATGTGCGATCTGAATCCAGACTGGACAAAAACGGCGCCCGGCCGGATTGATACAGTTGCCGGTTTTCTTTGGCGACTTGCTGTGCCTTGTCGCGCGCGGCTCGCAGTGCGGCGTTGCGGTCCAGATCATGCGTGTATAGCGTCAGTGCGGTTTCGGTTTCCTTGAGCGCGTTCAGCACAACGCCGTCAAAGTGGGCGAGGGCGCCGTCGGCTCCGGCTTCGGCCGCATGGATGCGGGCACGTGAGCCGTTGTCCGGAATGCGCCATGAAATCAGCGGGCCGATGCCCCAACGTTCGGTGGCAGGGTGGCCAATATCTTCCAGGATACCGGTGAAGCCAGCCGATGCCCCAATCACGATATCCGGATACAGCTCGGCGGTGGCTACGCCAATGCGGGCGGTGGCACTGGCCAATTGGCGTTCGGCTTCACGAATGTCCGGGCGGCGCTTCAATAATGCGGCGCCATCTCCGACTGGAATCGCCTGATGCAATTCCGGTTCGATATTGCACTGGATATGGGCGGCGACGATTTCTGTTGGCGTTTTGCCTACCATCACTGCCAGTTGAAACAGTGCGGCATCATGTTCAGCCTGAAACCGTGGCAAATTGGCGCGCAACAGATCGGCCTGAGCTTGCGCCCGCAGCACGTCAGTGGAACGCCCACGCCCGGCGTTCGCCAGACGTTGGGTTACATCCACGCTGCGATTTTGCAGGTCCAACTCATGCTGTGCCACGGCCAGTTCGTGCGATGCGGAACAACCTTGCACATAGGCACGAACGGTCTGTGCCACGACGTTGACGCGGGCCAGATCCAGCGCGGCCAGGCTGGCCTCGGTATTGGCATGGGCGGCTTCTTCGCCACGCGCGAGCTTGCCGAACAGGTCCAGGTCGTAAGAAATGGCAAAACCGACGTCACCTTCATTGAAGACGGGCAGCTTCTCGGTCAGCAGATAGGCTTCACCCGATTCTTGTGCGCGTTTGACAGCGATATCGGCCGAGCCATGAAAGCCTTTCTCGGCATCCACTTCACCGGCCAGCGCCACGGACCGGCGCAAATTGGCGGACGCCACACGCAGACTGGCATTGGCGGTGAGCGCTTGCTTGACCAGATCATTCAGAACCGGATCGTCATACAGCATCCACCAGTCATCCGGCACCGGTGCGATCGATACAGCCGGGTTGTTGGCGCTGACAAACGCGGCACTGGCCGTCGGGTTTTTGATGGTCGCTGCATCGGGCACCCGATAGTCGGGGCCAACGGTAGTACATGCCAGCAAGCCCTGCAGCAGAGCAAGTGCCAGCGTGGTTTTCAACAGTTTCACGATTTTGCTCCTGCCTTGGCGGCAGCGGGTTTGGCCTGTTCTTTGGCCGGCTCCAGTACCGACACCGTGGCTGTACGACCGGCAATCAGGCGGACATCAGCCGGGACGTCATCCAATGCAATCCGCACCGGAATCCGTTGCGCCAGGCGTACCCAGTTGAAGGTCGGGTTCACATTGGGTAGCAGTGAAGCGCCACTGGTGCGGTCGCGGTCTTCGATCCCGGCGGCGATACTTTGAACGTGGCCGTGCAGCGGTTGGGATTCGCCCATGATGCGGATCTCGACCGGCTGGTTGATCTGTACGCCGTGCAGCTTGGTTTCTTCGAAATAGCCTTCTACATGGAAGGATTGCGCATCAACAATCGACAACACCGGTTTGCCAGTGGCCACGTAATCGCCAACGCGCGGCAGACGGTCATTCAGATAACCATCAACCGGGCTGACTACGGTGGCGCGCTGCAGATTCAGCTTGGCTACGTCCACGGCGGTTAGCGCCTGGGCGAGAGCGGCTTCACCTTGCTGCACTTTCGATTCGCTTTCCTCGGTTACTTCTTTGGCCACCAGATCGGCCAGTCCACGGTTACGTGCGGCCTCCCGACGGGCTTGCGCCAGCGTAGCTTTTTGCGCCGCAACAACGGCAGCGGCTTGCTGTAGTGCGAGTTCAAAGCGGGCATGGTCGATTACGAACAAGACCTGGCCGCGTTTGACCATCTGGTTATCCAGCACTTTGACGTCGGTAATCGGACCGGTGACATCGGGCGCAATTTGCACCACATCTGCGCGCACGTGGCCATCACGGGTCCACGGGGCGATGGTGTAGTAGTCCCACAAATGTCGGCCAACCAGAACGGCGGCGATTACAAAGATCAGGGTAAGGATGACCGGCCCGGCCAGGCGAACGATTTTTTTCATGATTGCAACCAGTGGATCAGGGATACAGTGCCGCCGAGGGCGATCACATAAAGGGCCAGATTGAACAACGAGCGATGCCATACCAGCTTGTAAAAGCCCAGGCGGCCCAGCACAAAGCGCAGGCAACCGGTCACTACAAACGCAATCAGCATCCAGCCCAGCAAACTGGGTATGAATACGCCGTAAACATCAATCTCGCCGCTCATCGGGGTTTCTTTCTCTTCGGGTTTTTCTTGCTGTGGCCACATGGCCACGGATGTTCAAGCAATCTTTATCAGTAACAGTTCAAGTCACTTCGCCACCGCAACTCTTGAAGCCGGCAGCACCGGGAAACAGGCTTACGCGCAATTCCACCAACGCGTTAAGGGCTTCGCGTGAAATCTGGTCTGCCTGGGTCAGGGTGTAGCCGATGGCCATGTCGATACTGCTTTTCAACGCTTCAGGCGCGTGCGGCGCACTTGGTTTGTCGACGCAGTCCTGGTAATGCTGCGCGATGCCATCCAGTACTTGTTCGATAGCGCCGTGTATATCGCCAGATAATTCCAGCTCATCGCGTTGCAGTTCCAACGCGCTATAACCCACGCGCAATTCTTTGAAACCATCGGTCTGGCGATCATCTGCGTTGGCGGCCAGGCGTGGTACCAACTGCCCAAGGCGATCCAGCATGCGGGCGCTGAGTCGGGCGTAGTCTTTGGCATCATGTCCGGCGGCGGTATTGGCCAGGTCTTGCCAACTGGAATGCACCAGGCGATGTGTCGCCAATTTCGTACCAAAAGGACGGGTGACAAGAGTCCATGTCAGCGCAAATACCGCACCGGCAGCACCGGCTATGTTGCCGTTAAAAAACGAAGTGAAGTTGGCGTCGTATGCCCCTTGAATGCCGAGGAACGTCGCTGTGTTCACGGACATCAACATGGCAATCATGTTAAAGCGCGGCAGCGGAATAAGCGTGCCGATAATCAGAAACGGAATCGCCAGCATGGCGACCAGTGTTTCAAATTCATGTGCGGCGGGGATGATCAGGAACATCAGCACGCCGGACAACGCGATACTGACCAGAGTCCAGGTAAAGAACATCCGGATCATTGGCGCGGGTTCATCCATTGCGGCAAAGAAACAAGAAGCCACGGCACCCAAGACCACTGCGCCCGCACCGTCTTCCCAACCCATACCGATCCAGATCATGCAACCGGTGAAGACAGCCAGCGCGGCAGAGACGGTGGAAAACAGCATCATGCCGTGATCGTAATGGCGGCCACCACCAGCCACTTCACGGCGTTGGTAGACCGGCGCCCAAGCTTGGGCTTTGGGATCATTGGCCAGTAATTGTTGCAGATGCAGGCAGTCTTGCCACAGATCGACCAGCGAGCGCAGGCGCGAATGGGCATTGATACTCAGAGCGTCGTGCCAATCCAGATCTGTATGCAAAATCTGCTCAGTGGCATTCAAGCGCGCCCGCAAGTCGTCCGCTTCATTAAATGCCGGTAATGCCGTTTGCATCCACGCTGCGACATCGCGCATCAAGCCTTGCAGGTCATCCGACAACCCGCCTTCCTGGCGACGCAATGTCTGTGTGATTTCGGTGAGCGACGACAGCACCGGCAGCAGCATGCTCATGCGCCCACGCAGTTCTTTGGCATAGCTGACGGTTTCGGTGGTTTCCGGGTCATAAGCCAACTGGCTGATCAGTTGATCCAGCGCGAGGATGTCAGCCGCCAGGCGATGCCGGCTGGCCGGGTGGGCTGCGCCATCCTTGACCGGGGAAAGGGCATCGGCGGCCCAACTGGCGGCGTCACGCAACCATGCGCCAGTACGCGCGCTGATCACAGGCGCTACTTTGCCGGGGAAAACCAGCGCGGCCACCAGACTGGCACAGACAATCCCCACCAGAATTTCCTGGGTACGGGCGCTGGCGATATCAAAAACGGCTTGTGGGTTATTGACCGAGGGCAGGGCAATCATCGGCAGCGTATAGGCTGCCAACATGAAGACGTAACTGCGCGGGGTGCGATCCAGCAACGAAAAATACAACAGCGCGCCGGTCCACAAACCAATAGCGGCAGACAGCAACACTGGCGCGTTGACCAGCACCGGCACGATCACCACCGCCGCACTGGCACCCAGCAATGTGCCCAATGCACGGTACAAAGCCTTGGAGCGGGTAGCGCCAGTGAGCGGATGAGAGACAACGTAAACCGCTGCCATCGCCCAGTACGGGCGAGGCAAACCCAAGGCCAGCGCTACATACAACGCCAGCATTGAGGCGAAAAAAACCTTGAACGAGAACAGCCAGTCTCGTGGGGAGGGCCAGTGGTTCATGGTGATCGGCTATCGTGAAGACGAGGTTTCGGATTGAGCAGCGGCAGTTTCAATCGCGTTGAAAACCCGCAGCGTGGCCAGGAGATCTTCGCGACTGATGTCGCTGAGCACTTCGGCCCGCAATGTAATCAGCGCTTCTTCGATCTTGTCGCTCAAGGCACGGCCTTGTTCGGTGAACCACAGGGTATTGGCGCGGCGATCCACCGGATCGACTTCGCGCCGGATCAGGCCAGCTTTGGACATCTGGTCCAGCAAGCGCACCAGCGACGGGCTTTCGATGCCGACATAGTCTGCGAGCACAACCTGCCGCACTCCCTCGCCCAAGCGGCCAATAAACAGCAGGGGCGTCGCGCAGGCGGCGGAGATACCGTAAACGGTAACCACGTCGTGCGAAACCTGGCGCCAGTGGCGGCCAACCTGCAAGAGTGAACTCGTCAGGGCGAGTCGCAGTGTGTCTAGATCATCCATCCGTAAAAGTTACCATAGATACTATTCGTTAGCAAGCTAACTATATTATCCATTTGGCATTGCTGCTGGACGGCTAAGTTCACGTTAGCCGTTACGCCAGTAAAAATCAGCGGATGAAGGGGTTGGATGGGGCCAGCGGTCGGCCCGTCAATCGATGGGTTGATCCGAGATATGCGAACTGAGCGCGTGCGCCATGCCGCGAGTTATCTTGATCATGTCCGCTTCACTGCGCTCAAGCCCATATACGGTAAGCGGAAAATTGAGCGGCTGCTGCAATTGCCAGATTTTTTCATGCGCGCTAGCAGGCAGAATCTGCGCTGGCTGGCCAACGGCTACCCAGCCGATCGGCACGACCGCGCCAGGCGGGACATGTGTTTTGATGTGTACCACGGCGTGGATGCGTATTTCGCAGCCTTTGCCCAGATGTGCCGCGTGAAAAACGGCGGCGCCAGTTGCCACAAAGACTTCATCCTCAATCGTACAACCCGCAACGTGCGTACCCGGGCCAATCAAACAATTGTTGCCGATAGCCAGCGAGTGCAAGGCGGTACTGCGCAGGACTGCGTTTTCCATGACGATACATTCGCTGCCAATCACGATGTTGCCGCCTTCGGCGATGATCTGTGCGCCAAACAAAATGCGGCAATTGGGCCCAATCACCACGTCACCACAGACAACGGCATTAGGAGCGACATAGGCGCTGGCGTCGATACGGGGAGATTTGCCGGCGTGACTGAGCAGCATGAGTCACCTTGAGAGGAAAATTCTGAGTGGCCGCCAACATGCGGTTGGCAATGTGCAGACTAACTCTAGCCAGGATGCCGGAAGTATGTGTAATGAAGAGGGAAGGCGTGTTGCGCGAAAAGCGCAGGAGAGGGGTAGTCCAGAAAACAAAAAACCCGACGTGTGTCGGGTTTTTTTACTTCAGCGCTGTATGAAAATCACAGCACTTGAATGTTCGAAGCTTGCTTGCCTTTTTGGCCGGTGGTCACATCGAAGCTGACCTTCTGACCTTCTTGCAGCGACTTGAAGCCGCTGGAGTTGATCGCCGAGAAGTGAGCGAACAAATCTTCGCCACCATCATCAGGGGAAATGAAGCCGAAGCCCTTAGCATCGTTGAACCACTTAACCGTACCGGTTGCCATTACCTATGTTTCCTATGTCTTAAGATGAGCAGACGCTCAGTGAACATATAATACGCAAGGCAGGGGGCTTGCACAATTCTTTACTGAGTGAAAGGCGCGTTTCGGGCCACTTTTTTTTGAAAAAAACCGGAAAACCGCCAAATCCGGCCTATTTTGTGCGGTTTTCACGCCACATTTTTGAGGCGCGCGGACAGATTTCTGCTGTTTCTCTGCCTCGGGTGGTCAGGCCAAGGGCATAAACGGCGGTACTTCGGGTCGCTACCAACTGGGCGTTTGTACTTCCCGGCAGCAAAAAAGCCCGACTTTTGATCGGGCTTTTTGCATGGGTTCTCGCATCACGGCGTGACGCAATAAGGCCGTTGTTTATTCTTGCGGTGTTTCGCCGGTGGCATCCGCTACGGGAGTGGGCGCTGCAGCGGCAGCTTTTGCGGCGGCAGCTTTTGCCGCTTGTTGAGGTTTGGCCGCCTGGATAATGCTGGCAGCGTTTTGTTTTTCCGAATCCGTAATCTCGCCGTCGGGCTTGCCTTTGAGATTGAAGCGCTTGCCGCCACGGGCCAGTTGCTTTTGATAGGTCAGACGGGCGCAATGCTGGCTCAGCGCGCGTTTAACTACCACCGCATCAAAATGCGGCAAGGCAGCTACCAATACATCCAGAGTCCCGATGGCCAATGGGCGGTTTTCCCGCAGTACCGCAAACCGGCGGTACATCTCTTCATTGATCATTTCGAGCTGTTTGCGTTTGCTCTGGGTGCCAATGGCTTTTTGCAGGGCATCGCTGAGGGAATTGGAAGACATGTTTGGCAATTTCAGGTTCTTGATTGGCGGCAGCATACCGCGCTGGCCGCATGGACTCAATGTTCACGGGCTTATGGCACGCGGTATGTGGTGAATTTCCACGCTTTTGTGGCAAAACGAACAAATCGTCTTTACAGGGCCCGAATCATGGCGCATTACGGCTCAAGGCCATTTGACGTAAATCTGGTCCAGTACTGGATTGTAATAGATAAAAAGCGGGGTCAGTCCCCGCTTTTTATCTTGACAACTGCCCGGTAGTCTGATTAACACTTTCGTGTTTGAAATAAATCAGACGGCAGCTGCCGTACGCTGTGGATGAAAATGTTGTGCCGCTGCCAGAAAGACGTCAAAGACCTGTCGCGCTGCGGTTAACTGCGCGGGGAAGTGATCAGCGTCGATCTGGTCCAGTTGCTCGGCAAACGAGGTCCATAACGGCAACTCTTCGTTATAAGTCAGGTAAGCCGTTGCCGCATGCAATTGCGGATCATCTGCCGCGAGGACATGCCGGGCTTGGGCACCGGCGCTTTGGCGCACGATTTCCAGCACATAAACCGCGCCAGCAAGGCCTTCGGGATCAATCGCCGGAATCTCGATGGCCGGTGGCGTGTTTAGACCCAGCGTACTCAGGTCTTTAGCCAATGCGGCGCGGCGGGTACGTTTAGACCAATCCGGTACCAAACGGCTGACACCGGATGTTTCCAGCCGTGCTTCCAGCGGGAATAGGGCTGCTGCCTGGGCTCGCAAAAATGCCGTGTAACCGGGCAGGGTGGTAATGGCAAAGCCGGCAAAAGCCTGGTCTAGTGCTTCGTGCCGGTCTGCGGTGGCCAACTTCAGATCGATTCTGGTAGTCATGTCGTCCTCAGTGCGCATCCGACTGATTGCAATGCAACAATCGGGGTGGCGGGGGACTAACACTATAGTCCAGATTTCGGATATTGATCACATTCCCATTAAAAAGCGTATACAAGCTGCATCAGTGGTGTTAATCGCGCGTATAGATTAAGAGGACGCAAGTAATTAGCCAGGCGCCAATACTCGTGCTGCGCGTGGTTTGCGAAACACCAGCCAGTTGCCAGCCATAACCAGCAATACCCCAGAAATGGCCAGCGGCGTCCAGCGGTAGCCTTCCATCACCGCCGAAACATTCAGTGCCACCAGCGGAAACAACACCGTGCAATAGGCGGCTCGTTCCGCACCCAGGCGCCCAACCAGCATCAGGTAGGCGGTAAAGCCAATCACCGAACCGGGAATTGCCAGCCAGAGCAACGCCCCGATATAAACCGGCCGCGTATCAAAAACAAATTGCTGACCTGACAGCATGCTGGCCAACAACAGCACCAATGCGCCAAACAGCATCCCCCACGCGTTCGTATAAAGCGGCTTCAATCCTTGCGACTGCAAGCGGGCGGACAACAAGTTGCCAGCAGAAAAACACAGCGTGCCAGCCAAGGCCAGAGCTAGCCCGAGCAATGTTTTCATGCCGTCGTGGTGGGCCGAGAACTCTGGTGAGAACAACGCAACCAGTCCCATCAAACCGACCATCCCGCCGGTAATCACGTTAGAAGCAATGCCTCGGCCCATGAAAACGCGGGCGTTGACGGCATTCCAGAGTGTCGAGGTAGAAAACACCACGGCTTCAAAGCCGGTCGGGATGTAGCGGCTGGCATTGTAAAAGCACAGGAAGTTGACGCAAAAAAGGCATAACCCCTGGATCGCGACCAGCCCCCATGCATTACGCGGCAGGGGTTTGAGTTGCTTGCGCCAGGCCAGAATTACAATCAATACCAGCGCGGCCAATCCAAAACGCCAGGCAATGGATAGCGCCACGGGCGATATGCCCAGTTGCAGTTTGATCGCGAACCAGGTGGTGCCCCAGATCAGAACGACGGCCCCATACAGCAAGATATTCATTAGATAAGTGTCCAGCTCAACCCACAAGAATGCCTCCAATTAAACCGGCCAGCTGGTCCGACTGCTTGCATAATCTTGCGGTTTTGTTGTTGCCCGAGAGCGCGTGCGCAACGCTTTGCGTAAACTGGCGAAATGGACTCCCCAGCGTTAACCCACAATGTATTTGCCACACTGAGCCGCTCGCGCGCTGCGCTGGAGCGTTCTGGCTCGCTGGGTGACGGCATGGCGGTTGCGCAATGGAACAACCATAACGATGCAACTACCTATCGCGGGCCGGGGCACCACACGCTGTCGCTCTATCTGGCTGGCGGTTATCAAACCTGGCGGCGAGACAGGCCCGGAATTTATGGCGCACCCGGCAAGTTGTGTTTGTTGCCGGATGAACACGAGTCCGAATGGGTGATCGAGGGTGATCTGCGCTTTGTGCATTTGTACTTCAAGCCCGAGCACTTTGCCCAAGCCACGGTGGCATTGCTGGATCGCGAGCCGCGCAGCCGGCAATTGCGTGATCTAACCTATGCCGATGATCCGGTCCTTGCCGCGTATTGTGCGCAAATCGTGCAACTGAACTGGCAAGACACCGCCAGCCATTTGGCAGCCAACGAACTGGCACACGGCGTATTGGCCCGCTTGATCCTGGAACACAGCGGTCCGCGTGCTTACCTGCCTAAAGGCGGTCTTTCTGCTGGCGCACGGCGGCAGGTGCTCGACTATATAGATAGTCATCTTGATAGCAATATCACGCTGGGTGGCTTGGCGCGCCTGGCCGCGTTATCCGAGTTTCATTTCGCTCGCGCATTCCGCGACAGTTTTGGCATGCCTCCACATGCGTGGTTGTCCGCTCGCCGTTTGCAACGCTCACGTCTGTTATTGCGGGATAGCAACTTGCCTTTGGTAGACATCGCCACCGCCTGCGGCTTTGCCAATGCCAGTCATTTCAGCAACCGCTTCCGTGCTGCCGTGGGTGCCAATCCCTCGCAATACCGCGCGGTCCTGCGCAAGTAACCTGCCGTTTCCTCCAGCAAATTCCCGCGAAGTCTCCAACCTGACCAGGCTTGAGTTCAGTTTGGCGTATTAATTTCATCTGCAACCTTACCAACCGTTCGTCATATTTGGCATACGTGTTTAGCTATGTACCTTGCAAAGAAAGGTACGTGGTTATACGATCTACTCAATGTATCGTGTATTGCACGGTAGGCCGGAAAAGCGAATAGCAAAGGTCCGGCAGGAGAGTGGGGTAATCGACTGGTGCTGTGTTAATCCGGTTGATATCGCCCAACAGGATTAGCACATCAAGTCAGCGTGAACTGGAGCAAAAGAAAATGAACCAACAAGCATTCATGTCGCAACTGGAACGTAGTCTGGCCGGTCTGGCCCACGCCGATATCGAACAGATTCTGGCGGATTATGCCGAGTACTTTCGGGCGGCTATCCAGTTGGGGCGCCGGGAAGAAGACATCGCCGCCAGCTTGGGTGATCCCAAACGACTGGGGCGCGATCTGCGTGTGCAGAAGCTCTACGGGGCGTGGCAAGAGAAACGCACCTTTAGCGGACTTGTCCGCACCGTGGCCGCGATTGCCCGACTTGGCGTGCTTAACTTTTTGCTGGCTATCCCGTTCATGATTTATCTGTGCGTTCTGACAATGGGGATCTTTGTTAGCGGTGCGCTGGCCACCGCCGGTTTGGTCGCGATCGTGGCGCTCGGTGCGCATGCCGCTTTCGGCTGGCCCCAAGTCAAACCAACCGATGCCACTACTGGTTCGGGAGATATAAAGGTCGTGGCATATACCCCGGCGGCGGGCAAGCCTGAGACTTTCCGCTATCGTAACGACGACGTGGAAATCCAGCTCAATAACGGGGACCGCATCCAGCTGACTGATCGCAATGGCACTATCACAACCCTGTTTGCCCAGAATGGCGCGCTGTTCCACGAAGGCAGCCCGCAAGAGGGTATGCGTCATGGCTACCGGGTTGCACAAAATAGTCTGCGCGCTGTGGATGTGAAAACAACTGATGGTGAAGTACTGGATTGGTCCACAGATAATAAACTGAACCGGATCGACTGGTATGAAATGGACCATAACGGGGTATCAAGCACTGTCATCACCCCCAAGGCCCATGACAAGAGTTTCATGCTGAGTTTTAACGACGACGAGTTCAGCTTGCATGCTTCAACCGCACCGCATCCTGTAACCAAAGCACTGAAGGCATCGTTGGGTGTGTTGATCGGCGCCGGACTGGTGTTGTTCTTGCTGCTCAAGTTGGCATTGATGACCTGGCGTGCGGTGGTGCGCTACGGCCGCGACCAGATTGCACAGATTCCACTGCATCTGGTGCTGTAGGTTGATGCGCTAAAAACCGATGTGGATTTGTAATGACAAAAGCCGGCGCTGCAGCCGGCTTTTGTTTTATCTGGAATTGCCAGGCGTTTATAGGATGTCAGCATGGCGTCGGATTGCCGGTATGGCCTAGCAAGCCGGATGGCGTAATTGGAAGCTCTCTGTTTACGGGAAAATCGCCATCTCTTATATCAGTAGGAGAATGCCTGTTTTGCACCGCAGCATGGCTGTTTTTAAGTATATCGGCCGTTTTCCCGCCGCCGTAGAATGCGCTTCGCGCGATCCGGTCAACAGGTTGTACCTGGAAAAAACCGGACGACGCACTGCGTAACGCGTAATCGTGTGCTGTCATTTTGATCCCACCGCTGTGGACTAGCGGTCTGACTTCATTCTTCGCTTTGCAGCAGGTTCCAGTGCTGGGCCGGTGCATTACCGCCCGTTTTGCAAGTTGAGTTGTGGAGCTCCTGAATGTACCCATCTGCCAATAACCAGAAGTTTGGCAAAGCATTGACTGTTCTTACTTCACTGTTCTTTATGTGGGGCCTGATTACCTCGCTAAACGACATCCTGATTCCGCACCTGAAAGCCATTTTTTCGCTGAGCTACCTTCAGGCCGCGCTGATCCAGTTCTGTTTCTTTACCGCTTATTTTGTGGTGTCGTTTCCGGCGGGTTTCATCATTCGCAAAATCGGCTACAAGCGCGGCATCGTCGCCGGGCTAGTCACCGCTGGCGTAGGCTGTTTATTGTTTTACCCAGCCGCTGGTGCGCAGTCGTATGTGTTTTTCTTGTCTGCGCTGTTCATCCTTGCGGGCGGGATCACCTTCTTGCAGGTAGCTGCCAATCCGTACGTCACTGCATTGGGTAATCCGGACACAGCATCCAGCCGCCTCAACCTGACGCAGGCGTTTAATTCGCTTGGCGCTACGCTGGGACCATTGCTCGGCGCCGTTACCATTCTGGCTGTCAATACTGAATCGGGCAGTAACACTGTCAGCAATCTGGCAACACAAGCAGCCTCGGTGCAAACGCCGTACCTGGTTTTGACGGGCGTGCTGTTTGCCTTGGCTGCGGCAATCTGGCTGATTCGGCTGCCGGTAATCCAGGAGGTCGACGAATCCGCCGATCAACAGGCCGGTGCTCATGCCTCGCACCAGGGCAAACAATCTGTCTGGGCATATCGCCACCTGGTATTGGGTGCGCTGGGCATTTTTGCTTATGTTGGAGCGGAAGTCGGGATTGGCAGCTTTCTGGTCAGCTTGATGGGACAACCACAAATTGCGGGCCTTACGGCTGAATCCGCTGGTAAATATCTGGCCATTTACTGGGGCGGGGCGATGGTGGGGCGTTTTGTTGGCAGCGCGCTGATGACCCGGATCAACCCTGCTCGCATGCTGGCCTTCAATGCACTGGTCAACGTGCTGTTGATTGGCGCTGCCATGATGTTGGGTGGTCATATCGCGATGTGGGCGTTGATCGTGGTGGGATTTTTCAACTCGATCATGTTCCCGACCATTTTCTCGCTGGCACTCAAAGGTCTGGGTCGCTTCACCAGTGAAGGCTCGGGCATTCTGTGTATGGCTATTGTGGGTGGCGCAATCGTGCCGGTCATTCAGGCTTACTTTGCTGATCGCATGGGCATTCTGGCTTCGTTTGCAGTGCCGCTGGTTTGCTACTTATATATTGTCTATTTCGGCGCTCGTGGTCATCGCGTACAGGATGAGCAATCCGCTGCCGAAATTGGTGCCATCGCAGTGAGCCCGGCCAAGGGCTGATGCGGTAGTCGCGACGTATGTATATTTATACATATATAGAGCGACTGATTTCCGCTTGCTCCATATGAGGTTCACGCAACAAAAAGCCGCTCGCCAGAGCGGCTTTTGCTTTGGTGCTGTGGTTTTTGGGCGCTTTGCTGTGGTTTTGGGGTGTTTTACGGTGCAGGAAGAGGTGCTGAAGCAGGGGAGAAGGCAGTGTTCTGCGGGGTAGGGCGAGGGGTCTGTCACGGGACTGCAATGATCGCTGAAAGAAATATTCTTACGGATCAGGGGTTTGTGCAGGCGGGGTGAAGAATGTTGCAGGAAGGTGTTGACGGGTGCCGGTCTGGTCCGTATAGTTCGGTTTCTCCGCTGCAG
>NZ_JARLJK010000026.1:0-1630 GCF_031291215.1 Silvimonas sp. | reverse complement strand
GTGGGTGGGTGGAGTTAGTGTGAGAGTGTGCGTGGTGGGCCACTCGGTGTTGTGGCTGCGATTCCCTTCGCCAGGCGCTCTGTGAGGGGTTGGACACGCCCATCCCTCGTCGCACGCGCATGGTCCGGTGAGGTGTGCGATTCAAAGTTTGAATCCCCCGGGTGGATTCACGCAATTTGATATGCATGTGATGGCAAATTGTCATGCGTTGACAAATTGTTATTGTTGTCCGCAAATTGTCAGGGCATCACAATTTATTGCCTGTTTGGGCCAATTTTGTTCATTTCGCACCTTTAATGCATGTCTAATGAGCGAAAACACAGCTCAGCAGTCATATTGCTCGATATACAGCCTCAACCATCTTTGGCGCTTTCATTGGAGCATTCTGAAACATTTGTTTGCAATCGGTATCTTTCACGCGGAACCTTGCTGGTTTTCCCAGGGCGCCTAGTTGGCTGAAAGTCGCGAATTGAACAGCGAATAACGGATCTGAGTCGTTATGAGACTTAGAGCAACCAAAGTATTTTTCCTTAAATGCTGATGACGAGTCTGAATTGGATCCTTGTTGGCGTGGCGAAGAAACTTTTCGTTGCTGACTTCCAATCAAAGTTGCCAGTTAGGGTTATTGGCGAATAACCCTAATAGAAATTGTCAATCCCATTGACAATTTGTCAGCAACCTGAGACAACGTCTCAACACTACAGTAGGAGATTGCATTGGTTTGACAGCAATCTATTGCCTTGATAATTAGGTGCATTTTATCAAAAAGCATACCATGACCTTGGATGCCGGGTAAACAATTTGATCACGGTCCCAGGATCATTTGCAACTCAGTTCGTTGTGACTCATGACGGAACCATTCAAATCGGCCACACACACGAGGTCCGCGAGCAGCCTACTTACGTGCGCACAGCCTCCCAGGACAGCGCGCATCTGACCCCGTCTCGCCGTTTCTCCTCTTAGTCGACATGTCGTCGAGCGCACCGTCTAGCCCACCGTCGTCGCATCCCGCTGCCGCACACGCCGCCGCTGCTGTACCGGAATCTTCCGTGCGTGTCGCCGCAGTCCACGCTGCCAGTGCAGGGCCGGAGACTCCAGTACGAGTGCAATCACCTCCTTCCCTTCCGTCCTCTTCATTCCGTCAACTCGTCCTTCAATTTCCGCAGAGAAAGTCGCGACAGTAGTACGACCTGGACATGGCCAGTCGCCCCCAGAAGAAGCGCTGCAAATGCAGAGACGTCTGCCTTCTCGTCGGCGAGGACGGTGATTTGATTGGCAACAGCACGTTTCACAAGCACCAAGCAACGGAAAGCGAACACATCCGCGCCGATGAGAAAGCGGAACTCAACCGACAGCGTGCGAACCATCGTCAGCGTGAGAAATATGCACGCGACAAGGCAGCAGGCAAGGAGAACACGGATCCCGATCAACCACCGTCTTCAAGGGATCTGGCGGTCTCAATCCAGCAAGAGAAGCAGCTCAGAGGTGAAGCCTTGGCCGCGATTCGTCATTTCTACGTTGACAATTTGTTGACAATTTGTCAATGTTGTTGCAATTGACAATGCGCTCACCACGCACGATGCTGCTCGTGTGTTCAGTTGCTCCCACTCTTCGAAAGAGGAAGCCAGAC
>NZ_JARLJK010000138.1:0-5815 GCF_031291215.1 Silvimonas sp. | reverse complement strand
CTTGCCGCGATGGGGTGGCGGGCCGGCATCGAGCTTGTGGCCGGCCTTGGCGAAACATGCGCGTGGTATCGATCGCATTGTCATCAATTGCGCCGGGATTGAACGATGTTGCCCAGGGCGACCGGTTGGGATCAGCGGTTCCCGTCCCTGGGGCGCCATCGTGCGCCTGACCCTTTTGCTTGCCCGTGTCGTCCGAACGGCTTAGCGCAGCGCGGCATCGCAAGGCGCTGTGCTGTCGTCGGCGGTCGAAATCTGCAGTGGTTCACTTCCAGCAATTGATGGATGGGTTGCGATGAAAATTGTGATGGTCGGTTCGGGTTATGTGGGGCTGGTTTCCGGTGCCTGCTTTGCCGACTTCGGACACCAGGTCACGTGCGTGGACAAGGATGAGACCAAGATCGCCGCGCTCAAGGACGGCGTGATCCCGATCTACGAACCGGGACTCGACAAACTGGTTGCAGCCGGGTCGGCGTCGGGGCGCCTGACTTTCACCAGCGATATGGCCGCAGCCGTGCGCGGGGCCGATGCGGTGTTCATCGCGGTCGGAACGCCATCGCGCCGGGGCGATGGCCATGCCGACATGGTGTATGTGCATGCGGCGACACGCGAAATCGCCACCGCGCTGACCGGTTTTACGGTGATCGTGAACAAGTCGACTGTGCCGGTGGGGACCGGCGATGATGTCGAGCGCCTCATCTGCGAGGTCAATCCCGATGCAGACTTCGCCGTGGTGTCGAATCCCGAATTTCTGCGCGAAGGCGCCGCGATCGATGATTTCAAACGGCCCGACCGCGTGGTTATCGGCGGCCATGACGAACGCGCGTTTGCCGTGATGCGCGAAATTTACCGGCCGCTGGCGCTGGGGCGTTCGCCGCTGATCGAAATGAGCCGCCGCGGGGCGGAATTGACCAAATATGCCGGCAACGCATTCCTGGCGACAAAGATCACGTTTATCAACGAAATGGCGGACTTGTGCGAAAAAGTCGGCGCCGATGTGCAGGAAGTCGCGCGCGGCATTGGCCTCGATAACCGCATCGGATCAAAGTTCCTGCACGCAGGGCCCGGCTATGGCGGCTCGTGCTTTCCCAAGGACACGCTCGCGCTGCTCAAGACGGCCGAAGACTTTGCCTCGCCCTTGCGTATTGTCGAGGCTGTGGTTTCGGTCAACGACCGGCGCAAGCGGGCGATGGGGCGCAAGGTGATCGAGGCGGCCGGCGGCGATGTGCGGGGCAAAACGGTCGCCATTCTGGGGCTCGCGTTCAAGCCCAACACCGACGACATGCGTGATGCGCCGTCGATCGCCATCATCCAGGCGTTGCAGGATGCGGGCGCGACGCTTCACGTCTATGATCCCAAGAGCATGGAGCAGGCGCGTTCCGTGCTGAAAGATGTGGTCTATTTCGATTCGCCCTATGCGGCGATGGCGGGGGCCGACGCGCTGGTTATCGCTACTGAATGGGACGAATTTCGCGCGCTTGATCTTCCACGGGTAACCGCGTTGCTGCGCACGCCGGTCCTGGTTGATTTGCGCAATATCTATCCGCGCGTGATGGTCGAGGCTGCGGGCCTTGCCTATACCGCCGTGGGGCGATGAGCCGGTCGGACGGTATTGGCTCGGTTTGAATCGAACAATTTCAACGCATGGGCAATTGATGCGCTCGCCTCTTTGGTATGGGGGCGAGACTTGGAGTAATTCGGCGGGGAGTGGGGCCTGTCGAATTCGCTCTGTTGTCTATGGTTTGTAAATGTAATCGGCGAGCGCGAAATCATCCGCGTAAATTCTCTTGATCCGGTCGATTTGCTCTTTACTTAACTGTATTTTTTCTCCGAGACTTTCATTTGTTTTCGGAATGGATGGCATGTCGGGAAAATTAAGGGCTTTGCCTATCATTTCCATGCCGTCATCCAGAGAAAACAAAAAATCGACTTTCGGAGTTTTTCCGCCCAAAAAAATGCTCTGAGGCCTCAAGACAAAATCAAGGTCATAAATTGATTTCGCATTCTCAATATAATCCAAATATCCATCAATTGTATTGATCGACGATAGTTTCCGCTTTGTAACGTCCGCTGCGGATATGAGGGCGGTCCCGCCAGTTGAAAGAAATTTTATCGCAGATGTAAACCGGTCGATGGGGTCGCGATACATTGCAAATGTTGGCTTGCCCTTGATTTCATTTGGCATCAGATGATTTAAAGCATCAAGGGTCAGGTGCCATATTTTTGTGCCATAAAGGGTCGTGGAAATAGATGTTCCGCCATTTCTCGGAACATGCACGAATATCACCGGGGATTTCGCATAAATATCTCGCAGCATTTTTAAATGCTTTGAATTATATAAAACGATTTCGCAAAAATTCTGTCTGAAGAATTTGCTGTCCGCGCACAAATTTGCCACGTCTTCCAGGAAGTCTACGCGATTTACGTGCGCGGCAAACTTCACAAGAGAATTTTTTATCGACATGGCAGCCTCATCGAAAGATGAACCGTTTGTAATGTATGTCGGTGCCGACGTAAATCCATAATGGGCAGGGGCATCGCTTTTCCTGACAGCGCGGTGACATTGCGGGGGTGCGATTTTCCTGATGCATCGGGTGCGTTGATAGGCGCGCGCCAAATCCATCCTGATCGAGAGGCTTGTCTAGGTCTATGTAATCGTTGTAACTTCGCAGGAGTTTGTGTGGCGCGCGCACAAGCATGTTCGAGGCGCCTGCGAGTGCTCGCGCAGGCGGGTGGCGTTGGCCTGGATGATGCTTGTCCTGGTCTGACACGATTGCGGTGTGTCGCCGGCCCCGACAGAGGTCCTTGCGGCCCATCGTGGTTCGATGGACCGGAAATATCCCGCGGATATTTTTCTTTAGCGCGCATCATTCAAATGTAGCTGCAATTACATGGGCAGCCTTATCCCAGGAAAACTGTCTGGCACAGGCTTGCTGAAACTCGACAAATCGATCGCGTATATCATCAGCATCCATTCGTGCGAATTCATCCAGGATCGGCGGTATATCCGATACATTCGGCGTGAAACGAACGAATAAGGCGGCATGCGGCAGGCCATCGAATTCGGATCGTATGTCGCAGCGTGACAGCAGGATGCAGTTATTGGCGATGAAGTAGGTCGATTTGAGCTTGAACCCACCCAAAAAACGATCCGGGATCAGGCCAAAGCGGAGCCCTTCGCAATATTCGCCGATTTCGATCGGTCGTGCGGCGTTGCTGATGTGGGCCACCTCGGGGTGGCCCGGCAAGGGCAGGTCGTGGCGCCAGGCAAAGGCATGGCCACTGGCCGCGACATCGCCCGCCAACGCAATCAGGTCGCGCCGCTTTGGGCGCCATTCATAGCTGCCGGACAGCACGATTTCGGGAATGATGGCGTGTCCGCGCAGAGGCGCGAGCGGCGGCAGCCCGGGGCTGGCGATGGCCACGGGGCGTGCGGGGGCCAGCGCTTCGACCAAAGCCTGATCTCGGCGCGACAATGTAACCAGGCGGATGTTTTCGCGCGCATAAAGCCGCCGATCCCATCGCAGCGACTGGGCGGCTGCCAGCCGGCCGATCAGGTTGGCGCCATAGAGCTGGGTCAACACGTCGTGCGTGACGTTGTGCAGCACAAGCGTCAGCGGGGCCTGCGTCATCCGGGCAAGATGTTCATTCGCTTCGTGCGAGATCACCACGTTGCTGTGCCGGGCAACTGCTTGTGCGAATGCGCGCTCGACTGCGGGATTCGCAGTCTTGAAGCAGGGGTGCGGTAGCCCGCGCAACACGCCGCGCACCTGGTTGAGCCGCGGTTGCAATGCCATGTCGAACTTGGCAACGGCATGATCGCCCGACAGATGGGCAAGCACCTTGCGGTCATAGATCTCGTCGCCGCCGCCATTGACGGGGGCCTTGCCTACCCAAAGAATGGATCCTGATGCGGGGTGGTCTGTTGCCATATCGGTCTGGTCGCTCATGGGGTGGGGTGCGCGGCGGTGTCGCTGAATGACTGAATCATGCCATGCTGGCGACAAGTTCGACCCAGCGCTCGGCCAGTGGAGCGGGATCATAACGGGCAGAGGCATCCAGCGAGGCGCGCGACATGTCGGCAAGCAGGCGGCGGTTGCGGTCGAGTTCGACGACGCGATCGTGCAGCGCGCCAAAGTCGCCAAACGGCACAACGAAGCCGGTCTGGCCATGATCGATCACTTCGGGCAGGCCGCCGATGTCAAAGCCTATGCAGGGAAGCCCGCTGCCCATCGCGTGAACCGCTACCCCGGGAAAGTTTTCCGGCCAGAGCGATGGTATCGTGAGGACATCGATGGCGTTATAGACTTCATGCACCTGGTCAGCCGGAACTTGTCCGCGATAATCGACCCACGGGCGTTCTGCCGCAAAGGCTGCAACCGCATCGGACAGGCTCCCCGCCCCGGCAATGATCAGTCGCAGGCCGCATGCGGCATGAAGCCGATCAGCATGATCGAGCAGTCCGGCGACGCCCTTGTCCACCTCCAACCGGCCAATGTACCCAAGCACAAGCGGATTGCCGTGGTCGCGGACCCGGCGGATGAAGGTGTAGCTGTTGGGATTGGGAATATGGTGACGGGTTGCATTGGCGAGTTGCAGCGCCCCGGCCACTTTGTCGAGCACGTAGCGCGAGGGGGCAACCAGCGCCAGTTTGCCTATCCTCGCCAGAGATCTTCGATTGAGCACCGTGACCAGTGAGCAGGCGGGACATGGCCTGGTGCACAAGACGCCTTTGCGCGCCATGCCCTTGTTCATGCAGGCGAGTGCGAAATCGTGCAGGATACAGATCACCGGGACGCCTGCCCGGCCAAGCTTGTCAATCAAATCATAGCCCAAGCCGCGAAACGAATTGATGATAATCAGGTCTATGCCATGACGTTCGATATATTCGCGAACATCGCGGGCGCTGGCCCTGGTCAGAAACTCCATGATGTAAAATTCGGCTTTTGCCAGCCTGCCGAGCACGGCAATCGGTTCGCCCGGGCGCCACGTCCGGGCTGCCCAGTCGTCATGGGTCAACCCAGGAGTGGTGTCCGGGGCGATCTGCGTGCCCAGTGTGAACGCGGTGGCCGGTCGCCAGCGCAAGGTCGCGATGCTGTGGCCTGCCGCCTCCAGAATGGTGCGCAGGTTCTCGGCTGATTGCTCTGCCCCGCCTGGAATGTCGGGCGCAAGATAGCTGCCAACAAGAAGAAGCTTCATCGCGTTCGATCCGAAAAGTGTGTCACGCTCCGCGCGCAACTGTACGGTTATGAGAATCGTGCGCGGATTGCATCAGCGCCGCTATAACGCATCGGCAAGAGCAATTGGACGACAGACCCCCGCCGATTTTATGTGTGCTGAACGGAAAGGTCATGCGAACCCAATGGCTTGCGCCGCCTGAAAGTGGATAGCAGCAGAAGCGCCTGCCGGGCATCAAGCGCCACCATAAGCACCAGTACGCCGCCAAGTATGGCGATCTGACGATCAAGATCGATCAGGATTAGTAGGATGGCAATGAGCGCGGCCTTTTCAAGCGCAAAACGCGATGCCTGCCGATCCACAGCAGCGGCAAACTCCTCGAAGTTCCTTATCGCATAAAACAGCGTCAGGACTGCGGCCGCGGCAGGGAACAGCAACGATGCAACCAACTGATCGTGCGCCCAAAAGGCCGCCAGCGCCGCCACCCCGGCAAAAGTCGTGGTCAGCGTGGCGATCAGGGCGACTTCGCGATGCTTGTTGACCGCAGCGAGCAGGCAGTCGAACAGATAGATGCGCAAGTACAACAGCGCGATCGCCGCCAGTGTCGGCAGAGTCATCCTGATGTGCAGGCCGATCTGGG
>NZ_JARLJK010000137.1:0-4169 GCF_031291215.1 Silvimonas sp. | reverse complement strand
CCTGGGCCAGACCTCGGCGGCGCTGGATTTGTGTTCAGGCTTGCGCCCGCTGCTCAAGCGCCACCATGTGCAGACCGGCGTTGGCCATTACGGCGTGTTCGCCGGGCGGCGTTGGCAGAATGAGATCTATCCGCTGGTGCGCGAAGTTATCCAGTTTGCAGCGTAAATTAAAAGTGAAGTATGGTATTTTTACCCCCCTTTCAAGAGAGGGGGGAGAAGTCTACGGAAAATAGGCTTGCTACCCATCTGCCGGGATGTTAAATATTGTTTGTAATTCTGTGCTCTAGCTGAATTTTAACATCGCGGTTAGGAATTTTGTTTTGGCGGTGGCTGCGGAACGGTTTTGGCGCGATGCGCATGAACGGGCGGGGGCTGGCTTGAGGCGGTCAGGGGCGAGCCTTAAGAATCTATTGAAAAGCACGCGTAGCTCGTTTGCGCTGGAATTCGCTATGACGGCGCCCGTGTTTTTTGCGCTGCTTCTTATGGTTTTTGAGGTTTCTTACGACGAGTTTCTCCAGGAAGTGCTGGATGACGCGTTGCAGACCGCGGCCAGGGATATTCAGGTTGGAGCAACCCAGAATACGGCGACTCCGTCGGCCTTCATGTCGGGCTATTTTTGCCCGACAGCCACGCATGGGTTGCTGAATTGCAATAGTCTTTACCTGCGCATCGAGCAGATGAATTTCACCACCGGAACTTGCCAAAATCTGGATTATTACGATGCTGTCGCGGGCGGCGGGCCTGTTGTGGGCGGTGTACTGGGATTGGGTGATTTCTGGAGCACGGGTGGGCAGGGTAGCGGTTCGGTGAATAACCTTTCCCCATGCTCGTCCACTACAAGCACCTATCCTGGGTATTGTAATCCGGGGTCGAGCGAGATGGTTTTGCTGACCGCCGTTTATACGGCTCCGAGCTTTTTGGGGGGGTTACTCAGCCCGGTCAAGTATAATGGCAGCTATGTCAGGCCTATTTACGCGACAGCGGCATTGACGACAGAGCCTTTTGTCACAGTAGCCAACCGGCCTTCGCCGTGCTGAAGCTGCTGGCGTATTGCAAGCGGTTTGTTCCGGATCGTCGCGCGGTTGCGGCGTTGGAGTTTGTGCTCGTCGCGCCTTTTCTCGTCGTAATGCTGTTTGGAGTGTATGAGCTATCCAACGCGCTGATCATATATCAGCAGACATATAGCGCTGCCCATTTTATCGCAGCCGCGGTCACCAATGTTTCGGTGCAAGCGAGCGGTTCAACGGTTTTGACATATGATCAGGTGCAGGAAGCGGCTTCTGAGATATGGGGGGATATTCCCGCGCTACGTTCGGGGCAGCAGGACGACATCAAATCCGTCACGGTTTCGTCGATCACGTTCGAGCCGACAAGCACGAAGGCCAGTTGCACCTCAACTGCCTGTTACACGCCGGTTGTCGCCTGGAGTATTGTTTATACTGGGGGCGATAGCGGCCGTACTTTTCAGCAATCTGCGTCTACGAACGGGAGCGTGACCTACACGCCGTCAGGCAGCAGCACGGCGGTCACGACATCCATCATCACGGTGACGGCGCCTTTGCGGTCCTGTTCGAACATAGCCTCCACGCCCGTAACAGCTTCGGCCTGGCCGGGGTCACTCAACCAGACTTTGCCTTCGCAAGGCGTTTCTAGCGATTTGACGAGTTTACGGACCTTGTTACTGGGGCAGACGTCATCGAGTAGCACCACGGCGCCGCCGTCGCCCATCATCGTTGTTGACGTGCACCTGAAATACAAACCGGTTTTTGGGTTTTTTCCGTTTTCGTTCGATTTCTGGGTGAATGGCTATTGGCCAGTGCGTAGCGTGAAAACCACGGTTGGTACCACCGTGCCACTATACCAGCAATTCACCACGATCAGCTCGCAAAGCCTGAGTAACAGTAATTCGCCGAATTACACTGACGGCGTGAAGCGTTCGATCAATGACTATTGTGTGAATACCACGCTTACCAATCCATCGCCGGTGTCAACCCCATGATGAAAGTCTTGCTTTCCTTTCTGCGTGACCGCCGGGGTGCGTTTGCATTGATAACGGCTGCGGCGGCGTTGCCTCTGGTCATGCTGACAGGCCTGGCAATCGATTATTCGTTCTACGCCCAGGCGCGGGCGCAATTTTCCCTGGCGGGGGACGCAGCAGCCACCTACGCTATTCGTGAGGCAACCGCCACCTATGCCCTGACCCAGAGCATAGATTCGGCCAAAAGTGCTGGGCAAACCGCTGGCTCGCAATGGTTTAACTCGCAATTATCTACGTTGCCGACGGCAAGTGTTTCTGGCGGCTCGCCGAATGTAACTGTGAATGCCAACCAGAATCTCTCCCCGACAAATCCCGCTGGATTTACCGCAATCGTGTCATATACTGGGGTTTATCCACCGTTTTTCGGTAAGCTGTTCAATAATAATGCAAACTGGTACGTAACCGGCAGCTCTTCCGCGAGTTCGCAATATTCCTATGTGGAGCTTTTGGTCCTTATGGACACATCCAGCTCGATGCTGGTGAGTGCAGATACGACCGATGTGCAAACGATGGATGACAACACTGTCTGCATAAGCAGTGGTTACAATGTCAAATCGTTGGCGACTACTGGCATCGGTTCCTACGTCGATACGCCAACGCCTTTTGTCAACTGGCCGGGCGTGAATAATGTATCATCCTACACGCTGTCATCCTCGTCGACCAATGGAACAACGGCAACAGTAAAGTGTAAAAGCGGCGTCAGTTATAGTAATTTGGCGCCCTGTGCGTTCGCTTGCCACCAGACATCAAACACCACGAGCGGATATTATCAGGATCTGTACGGCCTTGCCCGTCAGTTGGGGGTTAAATTAAAGACCGATGTTGTGTTCTCGGCGCTTGAGAGCATGATCACCTCGATGCAGAGCAGCCAGCAGGTTTTAGGCCAGTTCACCGTCGGCGTTTATCAATTCAACGATAATGCTTGTCCAATTGTGCAAGGCAGTTCTGGCGATGCCTTGCTGGAAGCGACGGGAAGCCTTGGAAGTGCTTTGTCGACAATTCAAGGAGACGATTATACGCTTCATCCATCTGAAACGGCGATGCCACCGCTTTCGGACAATAGTGAGAATTGGGGGCATACGGACTTCCCAACGTCGGTTTTGGAACTCATCAGCGGTAAATTTTATTGTGGAGAAACGGCCAAGAATGAAACGGAGAGCTTGAAGGCCCAAACGGCCAGCTACTCCTGGAATGGCGGCAAAACTTTCTTGGCTATTCCGCCTACATCCACATCAGACCTGGGCGCGACACCTCAATATCCTCAGCGCGATATCTTCATCGTCACCGATGGTCTGCAGGATAGTTCCCCACAGACTAATCAAACGACTTTCTCCAGCACGCAGTGCGGGCGTGTAGAGGGGGAGATGGCTGGTATAGCGGCGGAGGCGAGCGGCAGCACAACTTCATGCAATTTGGCTGTCTGCTCGCAACTGAAGGCTCTTGGGTTCACGGTTTATGTGTTACAAATCACGTATCCTTCGACTCAAGTACAATTCTATTATAATAATGGGCAGACAGCGGCGAACAAATATACGCAAACCGATTTCCCATCGTTGAAATCGGGTTCTATTCAAAACTGGAATGAGGGTGCGAATATTTCTGGCACTTCACTCGCAAGCCCACCACCCACGGAGCAGGGGCTGGAGGCTTGCGCTTCGGCTCCGCAGGATTATTTTCAGGCGAGCTCTTCCACCGCCATTCAAACCGCGATGGGGCAGATGCTGAACTCCGCGCTCAGCGCGGCGGTGCGGATCACGAACTGATCTCAGAGGCTAGTCTGAGGGGGTACCGGAACGCACAGTGAGACATCTGAGCAGTCTCCTGAGCGCGATTTTCGGCGCTTCGGTGCTCGAGAATCACTCCTTGACGACTCCACGAGCCACTTTTGGAGCAATATGCGTTTAGATTGACGCGGCAGTGGCACGATAAACACATGAGATTGTTTGCCAAAACATAAAGCTGGCTCTCTCTGGGAGGGCCTTAAGACAATCTCTTAAACCACTGCCCCAGCCGCGGCGCAGAAGGCCACGACCAGAATGGGCTTGGCCCGCCCGGCGGTGAGCAGCATTAGCGCCCCCGCCGCCACCGGCAAGTCCCACGGGCTCTGGATGGTGCTTAATGTCAACAGATT